>NZ_JAJKHN010000090.1:0-25474 GCF_020982715.1 Bacteroides sp. 1_1_30 | reverse complement strand
CCTTTCAGGGCTTGTGGCTGGTGTGTTTTTTTCGTAGGGTGTTGCCCTACGCTATATAATTAAGCCCTTTCAGGGCACCCCAATAAATATATAATTGTAAGGCTTTCAGCCTAACTGCAAAATTCCCATTTAACCGATAAATTCTCATTTATCGAACAAATAAAAGATACTTGAAAAATGAAATTCAAAAAGATTCTTCTTTCATTGCTAATTTGTTTGTCTTGTTTTGTACAGGCAAAGAATATAACCATCAGTCGTCTTACCTGTGAGATGCAGGAGGGACTGGTAGTGGTCGAAGGTTCACCCCGTTTGGGCTGGGTGATGGAATCGCCGGAAAATGGGACACGACAATCTGCCTATGAGATTGATATTCGGGAAGCTTTTACAGGGCGTTCTGTTTGGAATAGTGGGAAGGTTTATTCTTCGCAGAGCCAGTTAGTTTCTACAAAGGGGGCAGATATACGTCCTGATAACTCATTTAATTATAGTTGGCGCGTTCGTGTTTGGGATGAAACAGATACACCTTCCGAGTGGAGCAGTGAAGCGAAATTCCGGGCAGTACCCGAAAGATTATCTTCGGGGCAGTGGATTGGAGCTATTACCCGACAAAATGCTCATTTACCGGAAGGGCGTAAGTTCCACGGTGGAGAGTTGAAGAAACCGGAAGTGAAAGCTGCTTGGGAAGCAGTGGACACTTTGGCAAAGAAAAGTATTTGTTTGAGAAGAACATTCCAGGTAGGAGATGCGAAAGAAGGGGGTGCAAACCGTAAACCGGGTAAGAAAATAGTGGAGGCAACGGCATACGTTTGTGGTCTGGGATTCTATGAGTTTTCTTTGAATGGCAAAAAGGTAGGTAACAGTGAGTTTGCTCCATTGTGGAGTGATTATGATAAAACTGTTTACTATAACACATACAATGTGACGGAACAATTGCGGCGTGGTGAAAATGTCGTAGGAATCTTATTGGGGAATGGATTCTATAATGTGCAGGGGGGGCGTTATCGCAAATTACAGATCAGCTTTGGTCCTCCCACACTTTTATTTGAGCTGGTTATTAACTACGAAGATGGAACATGTACGACGGTTCATTCCGATAATAATTGGAAATATGATTTTAGTCCGGTAACCTTCAATTGCATATATGGAGGAGAAGATTATGATGCGCGTCGTGAACAGAAAGGATGGAATCAGATTGGCTTTGATGACAGTCACTGGCGTCCGGTAGTCATACAGGAAGCTCCTAAAGGAATACTTCGTCCACAGATGGCGGCTCCGGTGAAAATCATGGAACGGTATGATATTCAAAAGGTAACCAAACTAAATGCGGACCAAGTTGCATCAGCTTCTGTATCAACTAAGAGAACAGTCGATCCTTCTGCTTTTGTGTTGGATATGGGACAGAATCTGGCTGGCTTTCCGGAAATAACAGTACGTGGCAAACGTGGTCAGAAAGTGACTTTGATTGTAGCCGAAGCATTGACAGAGGAAGGTGCTTGCAATCAGCGTCAGACAGGGCGTCAACACTATTACGAATACACTCTGAAAGGGGAAGGCGATGAAACCTGGCACCCTCGTTTCTCTTATTATGGTTTTAGATATATTCAGGTAGAGGGTGCTGTCTTAAAAGGACAGAAGAATCCGCAGAAATTGCCTGTATTAAAGAATATTCAATCCTGTTTCGTATATAATTCAGCCAAGAAAGTTTCCACTTTCGAATCATCCAACCGGATATTTAATGCTGCCCATCGATTGATCGAGAAAGCGGTTCGCAGCAATATGCAGTCTGTGTTTACGGATTGTCCGCATCGTGAGAAACTTGGGTGGCTGGAACAGGTACATCTGAATGGTCCGGGTTTGTTGTATAACTATGATTTGACAGCATACGCTCCGCAGATTATGCAGAATATGGCAGATGCACAACATTCCAACGGAGCCATGCCGACAACTGCTCCGGAATACGTGATTTTTGAAGGTCCGGGTATGGATGCTTTTGCCGAATCTCCGGAGTGGGGTGGGTCTTTGGTTATTTTCCCTTTTATGTACTATGAGACTTATGGAGACGATTCATTGATTAAGAAATATTATCCGAATATGCGTCGTTACGTGGATTATCTCAAGACTCGTGCAGATACAGGTATTCTTTCTTTCGGATTGGGAGACTGGTATGATTACGGAGATTTTCGTGCGGGATTCTCACGGAATACACCCGTTCCTTTGGTGGCTACTGCGCATTATTACATGACAGTCATGTATTTGGTACAAGCCGCGAAAATGGTGGGTAATGACTTTGACATTCGTTATTACACTTCGTTGGCACAGGAGATAATGGTTGCATTTAATAAATGTTTTCTTCATAAAGATACGGCACAATATGGTACAGGAAGCCAATGCAGTAATGCGCTTCCGCTGTTCCTCCAAATGACGCAGGATGCAGATGAACAAGATAACTACCGACCGGATGCAGATTTGAATGAGAAAGTATTCGCGAATCTGATAAAAGATGTGGAAGCACATGGCAACCGTTTGACTACCGGTGATGTGGGAAACCGTTATCTGATTCAGACATTGGCGCGTAATGGAGAACATGAACTTATTTATAAAATGTTCAATCATGAAGAAGCTCCCGGATATGGTTTCCAGTTAAAATTCGGCGCTACAACTTTGACCGAGCAATGGGACCCCCGTCAAGGTTCTTCCTGGAATCACTTTATGATGGGACAGATTGATGAATGGTTCTTTAATTCACTGGTCGGTATTCGTCCTTCTACCACTCCAAAACAAGGTTATCAGAAGTTCATCATCGCTCCCCAACCTGTGGGAGATTTGAAATATGTCAAAGCGTCGTATGAAACTTTATACGGTACTATTAATGTGGACTGGACTTGTGAGAATGGGACTTTCACTTTAAACGTGTCTGTTCCGGTGAATACTACCGCTGTTGTTTATCTCCCGGGCGAAAAAGAACCGAAAGAAATACAGAGCGGAACATATCAATTGGTTTGTGCAAAATGAAAGAGACATTTTATATATATTTGTAGAATGAAAAACAATGTATTCATATAAAAAATCATGCAGCATCTTTATTTTAATCATGTAGCATGTTTGAAAAAAACACCTCAATGATTGTTTTCAAACATTGGGAAGAAAAAAAGATTCTCTTAACATGATTTTTTAGAAGGAAACGATGAAATATACTTTAATAATATCGATTATGAATTTACAAACAACTCTTATCGTCTTTCTTTGCTTCTGTGCAACCACAGTTCTTCGTGCAGAGCGTGTAGATATGCTGAAGGCCGGTGCAAAAGCAAATGGCAAGACTCTTAATACAAAACTAATCAATTCAACGATTGACCGTCTGAACCGTGGCGGCGGAGGTACTCTTTTCTTTCCTGCCGGGACTTATCTGACGGGGAGTATCCATCTGAAAAGTAATATTACACTGGAGTTGGAAGCCGGAGCTACCTTGCTCTTTTCCGATAACTTTGATGACTATCTTCCTTTTGTCGAGGTTCGTCATGAAGGAGTGATGATGAAAAGTTTCCAGCCTTTGATTTATGCGGTAGATGCCGAGAATATTACGATCAAAGGAGAAGGAACTTTGGACGGACAAGGAAAGAAATGGTGGATGGAGTTCTTTCGTGTCATGATTGATTTGAAAGACAATGGCATGCGTGATGTGAATAAATATCAGTCCATGTGGGATGCAGCAAATGATACGACAGCAATTTATGCTGAAACGAACAAGGATTATGTAAATACATTGCAACGTCGCTTTTTCCGTCCTCCGTTCATTCAGCCCGTTCGTTGTAAGAAAGTAAAGATTGAAGGAGTGAAAATCATAAATTCTCCCTTCTGGACGGTCAATCCGGAGTTTTGCGACAATGTAACTATAAAGGGGATCACCATAGATAATGCGCCCTCACCAAATACGGACGGAGTGAATCCGGAATCCTGCCGCAACGTACATATCAGCGACTGCCATATATCAGTAGGAGACGATTGCATCACAATCAAGTCGGGAAGAGATGCGCAGGCCCGTCGTTTGGGAGTACCTTGCGAGAATATCACTATCACCAACTGCACCATGCTTTCCGGTCACGGAGGCGTTGTTATCGGCAGCGAGATGAGTGGGAGTGTGCGTAAAGTTACTATTTCTAATTGCGTGTTTGACGGAACAGATCGTGGAATCCGTATTAAGTCGACCCGTGGAAGGGGAGGAGTCGTTGAAGATATTCGTGTCAGCAACGTCGTAATGAGCAACATTAAACAGGAAGCTGTCGTATTGAATTTGAAATACAGTAAAATGCCTGTCGAACCTAAGAGTGAACGCACTCCGATATTCCGTAACGTACATATCAGCGGAATGACTGTGACAAACGTAAAGACTCCGATCAAAATAGTGGGCTTGGAAGAAGCGCCGATATCTGACATCGTTTTGCGTGATATTCACATTCAAGAAGGGAAACAGAAATGTATCTTCGAAAATTGTGAACGTATCACGATGGATGACGTAATCGTCAATGGTGAAGTAATTAAAAGCACCACAAATACTACAGATTAACACAGATTTTTAATTCGACTAAATTATAAGAATAATAAATCTGTGAAAATCTGTGTAATCTGTGGTGAAAAAACAACTTACATAAATTAAAAATAAATGAAACGAATCCTTTTTACTATGCTTCTTGCCGCATCTCTTTCGGCCGAAGCCCAGACGCAAACATACGAGACAGAATTTGCCCGTCCCTTGAATGAAGTACTGACGGATATACAGAACCGTTTCGGAGTCCGTTTGAAATATGACATTGATACGGTGGGAAAAGTGCTGCCTTATGCCGATTTCCGTATTCGTCCTTATTCCGTGGAAGAATCCTTGACGAATGTATTGGCACCTTTCGATTATAAATTTGTTAAGCAGAAAGGAAATATGTATAAGCTGAAAGCATACGAGTATCCACGTCGTACAGATGCAGACGGAGAGAAGATGCTGGCTTATCTGAATACACTCTATACAGACCGACAGTCTTTTCAACTTCGTGCCGATTCTCTGAAAAAAGAGGTACGTCAGCGTTTAGGTATCGATCCTTTGTTGGCTCAATGTGTCAAATCCAAACCTATTCTTTCAAAGATACGTAAGTTTGATGGCTATACCGTGCAGAATTTCGCGCTTGAAACACTTCCCGGGTTATACGTTTGCGGTTCTATCTATACGCCCCAATCGAAAGGAAAACATGCGTTGATAATCTGCCCTAACGGACATTTTGGTGGCGGACGTTATCGGGAAGACCAACAACAACGTATGGGAACTTTAGCACGTATGGGAGCTGTTTGTGTAGACTATGATTTGTTCGGATGGGGAGAGTCGGCTTTGCAAGTGGGCAGTGCGGCACACCGTAGTAGTGCGGCGCACACTATTCAGGCAATGAACGGCTTACTGATTCTTGACTACATGCTTGCTTCCCGTAAGGACATTGATACCAGCCGTATCGGTACGAATGGCGGTTCGGGTGGAGGTACCCATACTGTATTGTTGAGCGTATTAGATGATCGTTTCACCGCTTCAGCTCCGGTGGTGAGCCTGGCTTCTCACTTCGACGGTGGTTGTCCCTGCGAAAGCGGAATGCCTATTCAACTATCTGCAGGAGGAACCTGTAATGCGGAATTAGCCGCTACTTTTGCTCCTCGTCCACAACTGATCGTATCGGATGGCGGCGACTGGACGGCCAGTGTTCCTACTCTTGAATTTCCTTATCTGCAACGAATTTACGGATTCTACCAGGCAAAAGATAAAGTAACGAATGTACATCTTCCCAAAGAGAAACATGACTTTGGCCCGAATAAGCGGAATGCTGTTTATGACTTCTTCGCAGAAGTATTCAAATTGGATAAAAAGATGTTGGATGAAAGCAAGGTCACCATTGAACCGGAATCCGCTATGTATAGTTTTGGTGAAAAAGGAGCTTTGCTTCCTGAAGGCGCCATCCGTTCTTTTGACAAGGTAGCTGCTTATTTTGACAAGAAGGCTTTTGCTAATTTAAAATCAGATGCTTCTCTCGAAAAGAAAGCCATCGACTGGGTAGCTTCTTTAGAGTTGAACGATGATAAAAAAGCAGGTTTTGCAGTAACTGCCATTTATAATCATCTTCGTAAAGTGCGTGACTGGCACAATGAGCACCCTTATACAACAATCCCCGAGGGTATCAATCCTCTGACAGGCAAACCGCTTTCCAAGCTCGACCGTGAAATGATTGCAGATTCTGCTATGCCGAAAGAAGTGCATGAAAGGCTAATGAAAGATTTACACAGAGTATTGACGGAAGAACAGATTGAACAAATCCTGGATAAATACACGGTAGGTAAAGTTGCTTTTACCTTGAAAGGTTATCAGGCCATCGTGCCCAATATGACGGAGGAGGAAACGACTTTTGTTCTGGAACAGTTGAAACTGGCTCGCGAACAGGCTATTGACTACAAGAATATGAAGCAGATTTCTGCTATCTTCGAAATTTATAAAACCAAATGCGAACAGTATTTCAATGAGCATGGTCGCAACTGGCGGCAGATGTTCAAAGATTACGTGAATAAGCGAAACGCAGAAAAGAAGGCTCAAGGAAAGAAATAAATGAGGGTAAACCCTTAACCTCCTACATAACCGGAAAATCTCCGGGATAATAGAAGAATATAATAGAGCTATGCTTTGCAACTGACAAAGTATAGCTTTATCATATCTAAAGCTATGCTTTAGTTCCCCTAAAACACTGCTATAATTTATTTCTTCACGATTACTAAACATCTTTTTCGCAGAAAATGTGTTATTTTGTAGATGGCTAACAGAAATGTATATGATATGGATAAGCAAAAAGTAGCATTAGTCCTTTCCATGGGTGGAGCACGTGGAATAGCACATATAGGAGTAATTGAAGAATTACTTCGTCACAACTTTGAGATTACTTCCATTGCAGGAAGTTCCATGGGAGCAATGGTGGGAGCAATGTATGCTTCAGGAAAAATGGAAGAATGTAAAGAATGGCTGTATAGTTGGGACAAACGCAAGATGTGGGAATTGGCGGATCTTACCTTAAGCCGGGATGGATTAGTGAAAGGTGACCGTTTTATTAAAGAACTGAAACAAATTATTCCGGACATGAATATTGAAGACCTGCCTGTCCCTTATGTAGCGATGGCTACGGATATTGTCCGCGATCAGGAAGTCAGGTTTGACAGAGGGAGCTTACATGAAGCTATCCGTGCGTCTATTTCTATCCCTATGCTTTTCCGCCCATTAAGAAAAGACGGTATGGTATTGATTGATGGAGGTATTCTGAATCCTCTTCCATTGAGTCATGTGCAACGCACTGAAGGAGACATTCTGATAGCTGTCGATGTGAATGCACCCATTGATACCGGAAAGAAAAAGAAAGTATCTCCTTATAATCTGTTGACAGAATCTTCCAGGATGATGATGCAGCAAATCACCCGTTATCAGATAGAACGTTGTCAGCCGGATATCTTAATTCAAATTTCCGGCGATACGTATGATATGTTGGAGTTCCATCATGCTGCTTCGATAGTGAAAACTGGAGTGGAAGTTGCTCGAAGAATATTAATGCAATAAATAGTGGATACTATCGTATTTGTTATCGTGCCCAAAAGACCTTAACAAATACGATAGTATTCATTAAAGTGATAGATTTTTATTCAATATAAATCATCTTTTTCGTCATTCCCCCGTCAATCGTGATGTTTTCTCCATTGATGAAATCATTGTTTTCCTCGCAGAGAAACAGGCACATGCGGGCAATATCTTCCGGTTTGCCTACTCGCCGGGAAGGATGCTGTGAATGGTCTTCCGGTTGGAGTTGATCATAATCATGAGTCTGTATCCATCCCGGAGCAATGGAATTTACGGTGATATTCCATTCGGATAAAGACAAAGCCAATGCATGAGTCAAAGAATAGATACCACCTTTCGATGCTGCATACCCTTCACTTCCCGGTTCACTCATCAGATAACGTGTAGAGCAGATATTTATAATTCGGCCGTATGGGTTGGGAGAGGGCTGCTTTTTACGATGGATGGCAAGCAGCCGGGAAGTGATGAATACAGGACGCAGGTTAATAGAAAGAATTTTGTCGAAATCCTCTACACTTGTTTCTGTGATAGAAGAAAATTTGCTGATACCGACGTTGTTGACAATAATATCAATATCGTTCCATTCGGCAAGAATGGTTTGCATACAACTTTCAAGTGCGTTTTTATCACTTACGTCGACCTTATGGAACATAGCCCCGGTTGCCTTCGCAGTCTCCTGTCCCGATGTTTCGTTTATATCACAAAAGGCAACTTGATTTCCAGCTAGGCAAAAAGCTTCTACTATTGCTTTGCCTATTCCTTCCGCTCCGCCTGTTATAAATACTCTTCTTTTTGAATCCTCCGGTTTTGAAACCGTTGAAGTGTGAGACTTCGATTCAGCCGGACGTACTGCTGTTAGTTTCTTCTTACCATATTTTTGTGCTTGTTTCCAAGCAGCTTTTCGGGCTTCGTATTGTTCCTGTTGTCTTTCTATGTAATTATCTGCCATCGTTATTTTTTATTTATTGGCAAATGTAAAGTATAAAATGGATAAATACAAGAATCGACCGCTCTTTTGCGGGCAAAGGAGCGGTCGATTTCATTCAGATGATCGTTCAATATTTAAAACTTCGTCGGATCTATCTCTGCATATTTAATTCGTTGACGGCGCCATGTATAAATGGCATGCAGCTTCCCGTCTTTCCCCTGAATAATGCTAGGGTAAGAGTATTGGCTGATCGGACTATCTTCTAATGTAAGAACAGGCTGCCAATTGATACCATCTTCTGAAACGGCCACACAGAGCGGAGTACGCGGACCTTTCGGAGTTCCGGGCAATGTAGAGAAATTATTGTAGATAAGGATATGTCTACCGTCTTTCATTGTCACGGCATCCGTACCGGAATTATTATTCGGGACATCCAGCAACGTAACTTTACTCCATGTGTCACCATTATCACTGCTCCACGCAGTTGCTACCTGTGCGTTACGTGTACGACAGAGTATCTGTAATCTTCCATCCTTATGCTTCAAAATACTGGGTTGTATTGCATAAACAGGTTTGGCTCCTTCTCCTTCGATCGCTTCTCCGCCTTCCTGGTCATCCACATTCACACCTCCCTTTTTACGATTTTGGGTGGGGACAGATAACTCGGCATCCAGTGGTCCGACCATCTTCCAGGTCTTGCCTTTATCATCGGAAATCTCGAAATGGACACGCCATCCGTTACTTCCTTCCGTACTGGAAGGGCAGATGATACGCCCATTGATATATTCCGGTTTATTCTTAATAGGTCCAAGAAAACCTTTCGGAAGCGCTTCGCGTTTGCTCCAGGTTTTTCCTCCGTCGCGTGAACGGACAAGCCATCCTGTCCAGTCGCTCACTTTCAAACCTATTTTATAAAACAGAATCAGGTCACCTCCGGGAATCTGGAAAAGAACTGGGTTCCAGCAAGCTTTTCTGCGGGCAATAAGTGTTCCTTTTGCATCTTTCACCGGGGTACAGGTTGAATCGATTCCAGCTAATACTGCTTGTGAGTCTTTGAGTGAAAACACACCGTCGGCAGCAAGTTTGGGGGCGGTCCATTCTTTAGAGCCTTTAGGTTTACGACATACCCAGATGCAACAATCCGGATTGCGCTCTTTGGTTCCTCCGAAGAAAGAGGCTACGAGATCACCATTTTTCAGCTCTACTATCGTAGCTCCGTGACATTCGGGGAAAGAAGCGTTTTCGTACAGAAATTCATCAGTCAGAATAGCCGTATTCCGGGTGGGAATGTCTACACTGAAATGATATTTTCCTGATCCGATTTTTTCTTTCCGTCCATCCGGAAGATGTACTTCCCCCGTCGTATTGGCGGGAAGTTCGATATCCCATTCCAAATGTGTGGGAGTCTTTGTCCATCGGCTGGTTATTTTTCCGTAGATACTTATGTACGATGCATCCACGTTACTCAACTCCTGAATTTCAAAAGCCGGCTGGAAGACGATATGCTTGTAACCGGACTTCCAGCGGTCCGCACGGATACCTGCCAAGTTATTGAAGCACCACGGTAATAAATCACCTAAAAGCATCACGTGATTACCGCTATTCATTTCAGGATTTGCCGTATCACCGTTCCATAACTCCCAAATAGTGGTAGCACCTTTTTCAACCATATATCCCCAGGAAGGATATGTTTTATTGGTAGCCAGTAGATAAGCTACATTGGCATGGCCGCGACGGCTCAATTCACGCAATAACCATTGTACGCCGATCACTCCGGTACTTATATGTCCCTTGTTGGTTGTAATAATGGAAGTTACGGCATTTTTAGCTACTTCATTGATATAGTTCTTTGGCACTAGACCAAAAGCAAGTGGCAAGATATTGGCAGTAACTGTGTTGTTACCATAGAAAATACTATCCGGATATAAGGTATGTCCCGGTACGGGAGAGGTACCTTCCTTTACGTGAAGAAAACGGGCATTGAATGCGTCTTTCATGCGATGTTCCAAATCTTCCCATTCTTCTGCGTCAGCTTTCAGCCCTTGCAGGCTTGCAAAGCGGTGCATCAGTTGTAATACTTTCAGATAATAAGCGGTTGCGATCAGAGCTCCGTCAGTCTTGCGGGAAGGGTCCTTGCTATGAATTAACTCCAGTGATTCGGGTGGAACGCACCAGTCACCATATTTATCTTTGGTGATGATAAGATCCTCTGTCATGTAGTATTCACGGATATGAGATACCCACTTCTTGATAGCCGGATAATTCTCTTCGATCGGACGTTTATCTCCAAAGTTTGTGAAAAGCATGTCGCAGGCCATTGGTAAAGCGGCAGGCCAAGTCACATTGTCCGAGTAGTAGTTCCAGTATGCTGGGGCTACATCAGGAATACAGCCGTCTTCCCGTTGTGCTTCACGGATGTCACGCGTCCATTTGGTATACATGGCGTAATTATCGAAAAGCATGCTTTCTCCCCAACAGCCCATGGTACGGTCACCCAACCATGGTTGGCGTTCATTCCGTTGCGGACAGTCAACCGGCATCCCTTTATAGTTGCTCCGGATTCCCCAAAATGCATTACGGATAATCTTATTCAGAGTTTCGTCAGAACAGTTGAAAGTACCGATATGCTCCATTTCATCTTCTACTACTTCGGCAACGAAATCTTCTGCCTTCGCATTCGGATAACCGCTGACTTCTACATAACGGAATCCATGATAAATAAAACGAGGTGCCCAGGTAGCATCTTTTGTTTCGCGTCCGCTGACAACATATACATCTGTAGAACGGGCATCCCTGAAGTTTCTTGTATAAAGTTCGCCATTGTCTTGCAGACTTTCTGCAAAACGGAGACGGATGCTATCGCCAGCCTGTCCTTTTATCCGGAAACGTACCCAGCCCGCCATATTCTGACCGATATCCAGGATATATTTGTTACCAAGCTTTTTAATAGAAACGGGCTTCAGGGTTTCTGTAACTTTCATGCCCGGCATCATTTGTGCGCGCAATGTTCCTGAAGGAATACTGACACGTTGGGCCGGCATCCAGTTTTTGTCATCATATCCGGTTTGAGTCCAGTCTCCTAACTCTTTACGGGCATCGTATTCTTCGCCGTCATATTCATTGTTGCTACGGATAGGACCTTCAGTAGTTAATTTCCATGAAGTGTTTGTAGCAATTGTTTCTTTGCTGCCGTCTGCATATTCAACAATCAGATTCAACCGAAGCTTAGGATAACCGAAAGTCGGTATCTTATACGGTTTATAGTTCTGACGCATCGTATAGAAGCGACCATTTCCAAGAGTTACTCCAATAGCATTTTCTGTTTGAAGCAGTGAAGTAACATCGTATGTGTTGTACAGAATTGTTTTCCGGTAGTCGGTAGGAGCAGGTGCCAGTACTTGATTGCCGATGCGTTGTCCGTTGATAAACAACTCGTACAATCCCATTCCGGCGATATGTACTGTGGCACGTTTCACACTTTTCTTTACTGCAAACTCTTTACGGAGATAACGGGCTGCCAAACGGCTCCATTGTGTTTCGCTGTCTCCGGGAGCGGCCTTGTCCAAGCCGATCCATTGCCCTTGCCAATCTGCTTCATTAAATAGTCCGGTGGTCCAGAAAGCCGGAGCACTCCAATTCGTTGCGCCTTTGTTGGTGTCTATTTTTACTTTCCAATAGTAGGAGGCATTACATTTTAATGTTTTTCCCTGATAAGTGATCCATTGGGAAGCGTCAGATTCAATCTTTCCTGAATCCCAAATATCTCCTTTTCCTTGTTCCAATAGCTCCGGGGAAGATGCGACAAGAATGTGATACGCAGTTTGTATCACATTCTGTTCATCCGATTCGATGCGCCAACTCAATCGGGGTTGGCGCACATCGATACCTGCCGGATTTTTCAACTGCTCCGTTCGCAGGTCAGTTATACCTATGGCTGCGTATAGTGAACCTGCAAAGAGCAGAAGAAAGAAAAATGATACTATTCTTTTATTCATAAGTATGTTCTCATAATTCGTTTATATAATAAATTTAAGCACGGATTGCACGGATTAACGCTGTTGTTTTAATTATCTGTCATTCTGAAAGCCGTGAAATCCGTGTAATCTGTGCCTAATAATACAAAATTATTTAGCCCATTTTTGTTGTGCATTTGGTAATTCTGTCCAGGCCTTCTCTACATAGTTCTTACTACTATCCACTACAATCAGAATATGATCGTTTCCACTGCAATAACCACTGTCGTGTTGGAATTTGTGCACTCCGTTATCAAATTCTCCGATGTATTCCAGTTTACCATCTTTCGTGGTGTACCACCAAGCATTCTTTTTCGCGCCGCTAATCTTGCTGAAATCAACTTCCATCGGACGTCCGGTATAGTTGTATACCATCAGATAATCATTTCCACGTGTAGCGATAGCGCGGTCATAACGTTCTCCATTCTGTCCTGCGATGATAGACTGATCAGGTATGCGTTCGAAGAACGGGAAAGTCAACATCAGGTTTTTCAGATACTTCATCTGATTGTAGCCCGGATCATTCAAAGCATCATACCAAGGCTTCTTTGCACCATAAGCACCACCTACACCCGGTTTGATAAATTGCATGATGGAATTATGACCGTAAGTATGTCCGAAAGACCCTGCAAATACAGACCAATAAGCATAACGACGTACGTCATAATCCTTCCACAACAGTTCGTTTTCATCGTGCAGACCATGAGGTATTTCTTCATAGATCGGTTCACCGTCAATCACAGGCTTCATGGGTTTCATGGCCAGGCTGCGTTCTACAAAACGCCAGTTATCTTCTTCCGTATTTTCTTCGATAGGGTAGTCACCATCTCCGAAACGTTGTCCGTAGCGACGATGTCCGCTTTGAAACATGTTGAAATCCAACCAGGGAGCGTTATTGAACCAAGTTGCGGAAGTTGTTCTTCCACGTGGATGGAATGTCATCAGGTGATTTTTGTCGATAGCTTTGATAGAGGTTGCCAAAGCTTCCCATTCAGCAGTTTTCACGTCGCCACGGATATCTCCACCGATAAACCAGATAATATTCGGTTCGTCCTTATAACGCTCTGCCAAAAACTTGCCGTATGCTTTTGCCTGTTCTACAGTCATCTCGCCCCGGTTCACCGGGCTTCCCCAAATGCAGACCATGCCGATATATTGTCCCTTTTTTGCTGCTGTACGGATGATGTAGTCCATGTGATCCCAATAACCGTATACGCCTTTTTGATTGATGTTTTTGAAGTTGTATCCGTCAATCATCGAATATTGTCCGTAGATATTCATAGACGGAACATTGTTCAACGTTTGAACCTGAATCACGTTGTATCCGCGACGTTTGCATTGTTCCAGGTAATATTCGGCTTCATCCCGGTTCAAGCGTTCGGGCAATAGCCAACCGGTTTCTCCTAACCAAAAGAAAGGAGCACCGTTTTCGTGTTTCAGGTAACGTCCCTCTTCGGAAACTACGAGTTTGCCGTTGTCCCAGGGGATATACGTCTTTTGTGTTTTCTTCTGTGCTGCAGCCGAAGTTGCCATTGTCAATAGCAGCAACAAAAGGGGAATAATCTTGAATTTTCTCATTGTATTTTATCGTTTTTAGTTTATTTTTTAGTCATTTTCTCATACTCAATAGCAGCCAAGATGAATGAACCTACCGATTTCGGATCATTTTCTATAATCGGTTCACTGATATAATACTCAAATGAGCCGTCACGATATCTTTTTGAATCTCCGCCCAATCCTGCAACAGCACAGCAATTGGTAATTGTATAGCTGCCATCCTCTTCCAAACGGGTAAATGTCTTTACCATTCCGTCAAAGGCTTTTTGTGTCGGTTCGATATATTCGTTGCCAATATATCCTTTATTGATAGCTTTGGCAAGCGTATAGATAAACAGGGCAGTGGCAGATGATTCCAAATAATTACCTTCACGTGCTCCCTGATCGGTTACCTGATACCAGGTTCCGGATGAAGGATCTTGGTATTTCACAATCGCTTTTGCCAATCCCTGCAGAATTTGTATAATGCTGTCGCGTCCGGCTGTTTCCTGTGGCAGAAAGTCCAGTACATCTACAATAGCAGCTCCATACCATCCGATGCTGCGACTCCAAAAATTAGGAGAGCAACCTGTTTCAGGATTTGACCATTTCTGTTCGCGACTTTCATCCCATCCGTGATAATAAAGCCCTGTTGCAGGATCATAAGTCTTGCTATTTATTAGAAGAATCTGTTTTGTTGCTTCGTCAAATAAAGCGGGTTCATTAAAAGTAGCCCCATATTGAACCAGATAAGGAGAAGCCATAAAAATTCCGTCCAGCCACATTTGATGAGGATATCTCAATTTATGCCAGAATCCTCCCTCACTGGTACGGGGTTGCTCTGCCATTTGCTTGCGCAAAGTATCCATGGCTATTTTGTAGCGTTCGTCTCCAGTCTGTGCGTAAAGATCGAAAAGAATCTTTCCACCGTTGACATTATCAATATTGAATGAAAGATATTTCATGGTTTTGATATGTCCGTCAGCATCGATCAGACTATCTGCATATATCTTGGCATACTCATAATATACGCTGTCCCCGGTATGTTTCCATTCTTCCAACATGGATTTCACTACTAATCCGTGGGTATATCCCCAGCGTGGTTTTTTAGCTTTTTCAATCATCCAGGGTTCGGGGAAACGTTTCATTTCGGAGCGTGCCATGCGTTCACTCCATTTTTCCGTTTCTGTTTTTTGAGGTGCTGCGCAAGCTAGGAAACAAGCAGTTCCACAGGCGACAATCAGTTTCAATAAGTTTTTGTTCATATCGGTCGAGTTATTATTTTCCAATCAATACATATTCTTTTCCTGCTTTGGTAGGTAGGTCATAGAGGTATGTCTCTGCAATTTCCACTTTGTTCAAGTTGGCCTTTTCGTTAATCAATGGCTCCGGAATGGTGGGGACTGCATAAAGAGGGTTCGGATTTTCACCTTTGGCACGCTTCAAGCCATTCCCGGTTAATGGATTGAGCGAACGTAGACGACAATTTCCTCCCTTATGAGATTTGACAACCAGCCGGCTGACTCTCCCGTTTTTCCAACTCAAATCAAGTTCGAAACCTCCACGGGCAATAATTCCTTTGATAGAACCTTCTGTCCAAACGGTAGGCAGCGCAGGAAGCAAATATATAAAACCATCGTAACTTTGCATCAACATCTCTGCAATACCCGCGGCACAACCAAAGTTTCCATCAATCTGAAATGGTGGGTGCGCATCGAACAGGTTAGGGTAGGTGCCTCCTTTTTTCTTTTCATTGCGTACGAGAGTCAGCTGGTCAGTTATCAGCTTGTAGGCGTGGTCGCCATCAAGCAGGCGTGCCCAAAGGCAAACTTTCCATCCCATGCTCCACCCGGTCGACGGGTCGCCACGATGAATCAGAGAAGTACGTGCTGCATCAAATAGTTCAGGAGTACGGTAAGGGGAAATCTGATTGCTGGGGAAGAGTCCGTACAAATGAGAAATGTGACGGTGTACGTCCTTCGGATCATCCCAGTCGAACATCCACTCTTGTAATTGCCCCCAATGTCCCACCTGCATGGGAGCCATTTCTTTGAGACGTTGTGTCAGATGAGAGGCAAACTCCTGATCTGTATCCAGTATTTGAGAAGCAGATATAATTGCTGTCCAAAGATCGAAAATCAATTGGTTGTCCATGGTGCATCCGGCAGCTGTAGTAGCTTTCCCGTTACTTCCCGAATGTACATTCTCCGGTGAATTACTGGGGCAGACTACCAGCCAGTTGTGTACGGGTTCTTTCACCATAATTTCATCAAAGAAACGTCCGGACTCTTTCAGTATCGGATAGACAGAACGCAGGAATTCCACATCTCCGGTGTATAGATAACGCTCCCAAAGATGTCGGCAAAGCCATGCGCCACCACTGGGCCACATACCCGAAGGAGCTTTGTCAACTGCTCCTGTAATACGCCATATATCCGTGTTATGATGCAACACCCATCCGTTGGCTCCATACATAATCTTAGCCGTCTCTTTACCTGTGTCACTCACTTCTTTTATCAGACGGAATAACGGTTCATTCAGTTCACTTAGATTCGTTACTTCCGAAGGCCAGTAATTCATTTCCAAATTGATGTTACAAGTATATTTGCTATCCCAGGAAGGGAATAATTTGTCATTCCAAATTCCTTGTAAATTGGCGGGTTGTCCTCCCGGTTGGGAAGAACAGATCAACAAATAACGTCCGAATTGAAAATAGGTGGCAACCAGATGTGTGTCATTGGTGTTTTTGAAATTCTCCACACGCTTATCGGTGGTTACATTCGCATATTGGTCTCGTCCCAAATCAAGAGAAACGCGTGTCAGATATTGTCGGTAAAAATCAACATGATTCTTCTTCGATTCAATGAACGGATGAACCATTGCTTTCGCCAAATAATTCTTTGCCCGCTCTGTCTGATTACCGGTGATGTCTTGATAGTTGTTGAAATTAGTTGCAATGGATACATAGATAACCGCTTCGTCGGCTTTCTCAACAGAAAGTATTCCATCGGCACAAGCTATTTTCCCACCTTTATTTTTAGCAGTCAATCTGCCTTGAAATTCTACTTTTCCTTTCAATCCTTCATGCAAGGAAGAGACTCCCGAGAGTGTCACACAGTTTCCCTCTTCAGAAGCGATCATAACATCCTGGTGAGGGGAAGTGAGTTGTGCATTGAAAGTAATTTGTCCGGGACGATTGGCGGTCAGTCGTACCATTACTACCTGATCGGTAAATGAAGTAATCGTTTCGCGTTGATACTGCACTCCGTCTACTTCATAACGTACGATTGCACGTGCGGAATCCAGACTTAATTCCCTGTAATAATTGGAATAACGTGTATGACCTGGAAAAGCGATTCGCAGGTCACCAAAACTTTGGTATGGCATTCCTGAATTAGTCTTTGCCATCACCTTCTCTGTGGCCAGTGTCTGTGCTTCAAGATATTTTCCGGCAAAGACCAGCTCACGCACTTTCGGAATATATTCCAGTGCATCCGGATTGGCGTTATTATTGGGACGTCCCGCCCAAATGCTTTCTTCGTTTAGTTGTATTTGTTCTGTGCCTGGTGTTCCATATACCATGGCCCCCAAACGACCATTCCCAAGGGGTAATGCCTCGGTCCATACCTGTGCGGGACAGTCGTACCATAGCTTGTATTCGGGTACAGAAGACTTCTGTTCCTGCGCCTGAATACAACCAACAGACATCGTGACGAACAGATATCCGATTAATCTCTTTTTATTCATTTCCTTCCAATTGCTTTTATACTTTTATAAAAGGACGATTGAAAGGGATTTTTGTACCCACTATGCAGGCAGTAAGAAAGGGAGAAGACTAAAAATAAGTTAGCAAACTTAAATGCAGTTCTAAAGCCATTAAAATAGATGAATTTCGACAAACAAACAGATATACTGATTGTTGTCACATTGAATCATTCGTTTTTTTATTCACCTAAAAAATACAGATTATGGCAAAGAATTCTCCCGATGAAGGAAAAAACATCAAAATGGTAGAAAAGCAGGCGGTTGAAGCCTCTATGATTAACCTCAAAGAGTACCGGGCAAAAAGGCAATTCGGTAAAACACCGGAACCGATGGCGGATACGGTGGAAACTCCCAATCGAATGCCTGTTTTTGTTGTTCAGAAGCATGATGCCAGTCATTTTCATTTCGATTTTCGTTTGGAAGTGGATGGAGTATTAAAAAGTTGGGTGGTGCCTAAAGGACCTTCCATGAATCCAAAAGATAAGAGGTTGGCCATAGAAGTAGAAGACCACCCCTTGAGTTATGCGCACTTTGAAGGAGTTATACCGGAAGGTAACTATGGAGCAGGTACGGTGGAAATATGGGATAGTGGAACCTATGCTTACGTTGGTAATAATCGTAACATTTCCGCTGCTATTAAAAATGGAATACTTGAATTCAAGTTACACGGGCATAAACTCAAAGGGCTATTTGTCCTTATACATACCAATATGGATGATCAGGATAAAGACTGGCTGTTGATAAAGAAAGACGATGTATTTGCGGCCACTCACGTTTACGATGCAAAGATTATTCCGTCTTATGATGAGGTATTCCTGTAAACTATGATCTGACAGTACTTATCAGAAGTCTATTATTTTCAAATTATATACGCGGCTTTATAATTCTACTTATTTCATTATTCTAATGATTAAGTGGAACTATATGCTCGTGTGATTGTATTGTTTTGCGATAAAATATTTTACAATTGCTATGTTTTACCAAATAAAATGATGATTTTAGAATCTATCCCTTGATATTTCGGTAACAAACGATATTGTTACCACTTTTGATAGAAAACACCCATTGCTTTTGTTAGAATCCACCTCATATGTGGACGTTGAAAAGTTTATACTTGTGCCGGATTTAGAAACGTTAAAAGGTCATTAAACGTGTTTTGCTGAAAATGTAAGTATTAATCAAATCCTATATAAGTATGAATAATTGTTACCTGAGTTTATTATTAAACTTTCGCGCTTTACTTTCTATAGATAGTGGAGCCAATTTAGTAAACAGTAAACAAGCTATTGGCGTAATTTTGCCTGATTTATCATTGCTTGGTTATGCAGTTCCCGTAGAGAGTTTCGGCATTGGGCTATTTCTTGTTTTGTTTGCGTATCTTACGGTAGAGTATAATGTCCAGTTGTTGTCACATGAAAAACTTAAGATAGCTATGAACATGCTCCATACTACGCATACCCCGTTGATACTATTACGAAATCAATTGGAAGAACTTAAAACCGGTAATCTTCCCGAATCGCTTTCCCAACAGGTAGAAGAGGCATTGGGATATACCGAATGCATTATATATTGTAATCAGAATATTGTAAGGCTCAATAAGGTAAACAAAAAAATACTTCCTAAGACATCAACAGTAAATTTGGAACTCTCTTCTTATATTACTTCTATTGTTAATCAATGTCGTCCCTATGCTGATTCGCGCCGTATACAACTGACTGTCAGCGAATGTTCGGATTGCGTCAGTTGCAGGATCAATGAGGACATAATGACGGCAGCGCTTCAACATCTTATAAGCAAACTAATTTTGGCTTCCGATTTAGGCTGTTGCATATCAATCAATATAACACATACAATAGATTCCTGGCAGTTGCAGATTACTAATTGTGAGATAGCAGACAAAAGAGTAGGGAAAATGTTTCCTTTTATTCCGGTCATATTTCCCATATATGGGTATAGTGATTTGTGGACTGTAAGAAAAATCATTCGCCTGCATGGTGGAAAAATAAACGGATATAGACATGGCAAATCATTTGCTTTCCAAATTGTCATTCCAACAGATTGTCATTGCCGGAATCAGGAATGTTCGGCTATCAAACATTCTTCAACAAATACGAAGAATAAGGCTAAAAAATCTTCTGAAAGTGATAAAGATGATACCCCGAATGCTAAAACAAAAGATACATCCCATATCTTATTGGTAATGGCGGACGGGGCATTCAGGAATTATTTAAGGAAAGCTTTATCGCGGTATTTTCAGATTTCAGTTTTGAAAGATCCTGATTTGCTGAAGGATACAGTAGTCCGCCAAAATCCTGATGCTATCATTATTGACGATAATGTAAACGGAACAAATGGAGATGCACTTAGTTTCCGGATCAAAACAGATAAAATGATAGGGTATATACCGGTTGTTCTTTTGATAAGGGCCTTTGATAACGAAAGTTATTTGTCTCATTTAGGAAGTGGGGCGGATCGTCTGGAATTACGAACAGAAAGCATTTGCAGGCTAAGGGCAAACATACGTATGCTTGTAGAAAACCGCATGGTTTTGCGTGAACGGGTCAAATTGTTTTTGTCGGATGCTGTTTTTCCAATGGTCCCCACCAAAGAAGAAATGGAAACAGAAAATACGGATCAGATATTTATGGATAAAGTCAATAAAATCCTGGAAAAGAACCTCTCTACTGATAAATATACAATAGATAAATTAAGTATCGATATAGGAATGAGCCGTACTGCTTTTTATAGCAGGATACGAGAGATAACCGGGAATCCTCCGGAAAATTATATCTATTCGTTCAAAATGGACAGGGCACTTAAACTGCTAGCCTCCCAACAGTACACTGTTTCGGAAATTGCAGGAATGCTGGGATATTGTGATGCTAAATATTTTGGAAAGAAGTTCAAAGACTTTTATCATGTATGTCCTACGGATTACATTAAAAGTATTATAGGGTAAAAGAATATATAGTACATATTTTCAGTTTAAATGATATAAACTAAAATATGTACTATATTCATTGTAAATATTAGATAGAGAAGAACATATAGCTTTGCTAATTAAAGGAAACCTATCAAGTATTTGAACTTAGACTAAAATAATGTGTTATATAACAATATACGATTCAATCTGATATATAGAAAGACCGTTCTAAAAATTCAATCATTTCATTTTCGTGTTCTTTAGCCAATTTCATTGTCCAATTTTGATAGTTAAAGTCAGCGAGTTTACACATTAAAAACATCTTAATGCTTTGCAGTGATTTGTTGCTGATTTGCTCATGGATTCGGGCAAACTTTATTTGTATATGGTCATTACTTTGTTGTGAATTGAAACTTTGAGAAATCATGGCAAGATTGCCAAATGAATGTACAGCTTCTTCCTCCCATTCTTCATTGTGTGATTCGTCTTGAGGATGCAGATGTTCAATAGAACGATTTCTCCGAAACACATAGTGCTCTACAATCTTCTGTTCTTCTTCATTGAAGAAAGTGCTGCGTTGTTCCCAAAGGTAATAGTCTAAACGCCAAAACCAGTACCTAATGTTACCGGATGCTTTATATGAAAGATCTTTTCTGGCAGGTAATATGCTGTGACGTTCATTATCTTCTTTTTTAAGGAATGCGAGCATCTCTGCACAGGAGTGGAGTTCATCTTGCTCTAATTTTCTCAAATAAGGTTTGAGCCAATTGTAGAAAGCCTCCGTTGAAACGTAAAGCATCGATTGGTATTGCTTTAATTTATCACTATCATCCTTTGGACCTTTCAGGATTAAACTGTAATTACCTTGCCCATCCTTGATATCTCTTCTAATCGTATAATAATCAAGCAGTAGCCGGTAATAAAGCATTTTCTCGTAAAATTCCCCTGCAGTGAAGTACGTTTTCAGAGCATCAAACTTCTCTATCAGTTTATCCGGCTGATAATGACTGGCTGGTTGCTCACCGCCAGTACATACATCAAGTACCAAAAGAAGAAACTCCGGAAATGATATAATACTGTTTTCACCATCTTCATAGCTATTCTGCTTAAATTCTATTTTTTCAGGTTGAATCACATCTATAGAATACTCCTCCTCGTCATCGAGAGACGTATATCTGCACTTTTCTAAAGCTTCATGAAACCGTTTCTGACGGCAGAGACTTATAGCTTCTTCATAAAATTGACGGTAACAAGCCTCGTCCTGGTCTTCTTCCTTCGCAATGATAGGATGATCCATCATGGAGGTCAGATTCCAAATATGCGTCAAGTAATCCTGTTCTTTTTCTCCCCGCATCAGTTGCACTTTAAGAATCTCATGCTGTTCTAGTCCTTTTCCTTGTGCATTCATTGCTTCAAAATATTTATTCAGCGAAGTGGTATCTGCAAGATAGCTTGATGGCAAGTAAGAAAAGAAAAATGTCAATCGTGTGAAAACCTGTTGCACAAACTCAATCCGTTCCTCCTGAGTATTAAAATAGGATTCTAAGAAACCAGTTATAGCGGCGAGTCCCTCTTCCATATTCTTATTGACATACGTTTTAGTCGGATAACCATTGGTCTTGCTCTTTATATATGCCTTATCATCGCTTCTCGCTATAAAATTAAGGCGATTACCATCCATTAAGAAACAGGACCATTTATCATCATATTCCTTAAAAATGATGGCAAAAAGAGTCATGACAGTAAATCGTTGCTGACCGTCAATTAAGTCATAATGATTTTTCATATCAATACAAGTAAGCATACCGAGATAATATGGCTCATCGGCAGGCATCTTTGCAAAATGCTCCTTAAGATCAAAAAGAAGTTTGGTAACCTCTTTCTTTTTCCACGCAAATAAACGTTGGTAAAGCGGGATCGAAAACTTAAACTGGCTTGTAGCAATAAGTTCCGGCGTATATTTATTCTCCATATTCATTGTTTTTCTTTTTGATTATTGTTTTATCCGAAAAATCATTTAGCTCACAGAAGATACGTCTTAAACACCTATAGAATCGCTCTTTGATGTCACCTTCTTGCTCCAATCCACTAATCCTGATATAAGGAATGGCCTCGGCAAGAAAAAATGTAGGCGAAGATGCCTGATCTATCATCATTATAATTTCTGAATCTTTTGCGAATTCACGAATCTTATAAAAGATAGCGCGTGTGGTACTATATCTATGCTGCGCCATGATTCCAGCAATACAGAACAATGCTTCAGATAAATATTGATGCCCGAATTTTATAAAATAACCGAACATGAGGCTTTCTATAATATCGGCATATTTCCAATGAGACTCCCATTGAAGATGATTCCTTAGTAGCTGTATTTGCCTGGCATGGATAAACTCCTTGTATTTATCTACAAAAATAGAAGTGTATGCGAAGAAATGCGAACCACCTTGGATTTTCTCATAGAAATAGAATTTCTCTCCAAAAGCAGGGATACTGGACATAATGCGGGCAGCCGAAAACTCTTCCTTTACCTTGCGTGGCTGAAATTCCTCCACATTATGCTTCCGCATCCATTTTCTTAATCTGAAAAGATGTACTCCCAAAGTATGGGTAAGATAAGAATCTCCATTGTTGTCATATTCTAATGAGAGATCATTCCACCGCATAGCAAGGTGTTCTGCCTGATCCTCAATGTTTAGATAGCGTAGATGGTGCGCTTTTAGCAAATCATAGTCTGAAAGCGATACACCCTTTGAATTCTGATTTGAGAAGAATGTATATGCCAGATCAAGATTGCTGTCATTAAGAATAAGTACAGAGAAAATCAAATGATGGGACAGACGTTCCAACATGGCTATGTCTGTATTCCTCTGATTGAGAATTCTAATCAGTGCTTTGTTATTGGCTACATGGAGACGCGCATCTTTTGATATGAATTTTTGTTTAAGCAAAGGCATCTGCCCTGTATATCCTAATTCGCGCATAATAAGCGTTAAAGTGACAAGGCGTTGTTGTCCATCAATTATGTTGTAAAGAGTGCAATCATTCACAGTTCTTCTTTGTAAGATGATAGAACCTAAATGATAGTCACTGTTGTGAGGCATTTCAAGTAAATTATCCCAAAGGTCTGTAACATTTTTATCTTCCCAGCAATAGGTTCGCTGATAATCGGGAATAACCAAATTGGAAGAAAATAAATCTTGCAAATTTTTGGTTTCCAAAACGACCTTTTCTTGAGAATTGGTAAGTTCTTTAAACTCTAATTCCCGTGTATATGGGCTGGAAATCTCATTCTTTTTGTGAAGATTGAATTTATCAATACAATCTTTTGTGTTACAATAATTAGCCATATTTATTTAATCGCTTGCTTCACAAGGCTCATGATATATTCTAAATATTTAGTATCCGAGATCTTGAGTTCATAATCTCCATTGCCAAAATGTCCGACAGTTGAAATATCCCTTGTTAATTGCTTACTATCTTCTAAATGTCCTTTAGCTACATTTATAGTAAGCTTTATTCCATTTTTCTGGATTTCAAGTGCACAAATATGGCTGTTGGCCTTTTTGAATGAAATATACCACTTTTGTGGTTTAACTTCAATTTCTGTATTCAAATTAAGAATTGCATTCTTATAACTCTCGTATAATTCTACAACATCGTCAGATTTTCCTTTTAACAAATTTTCCTCGGAATATTCTTTAATCTTCTCTGTCACTTCTTTAAATTCCGGACTATTTTGCATCACTGTTTTAATGCTTGCCGATGCGTGACTTTTGCGAATAGGAGTGATGGATACACTATCATTCTCATAGCGCTTCACTTCCCATAACTCAATGGATAAATCTTTGAAATTGACAGCCTCTCGTTGGTTAGGCGTGAATCCTTGTGAAACAAAAACGACTTTTGTCTGCGACCAGTCCACATCATTCCGTTTCAAGTTCCTAGCTTGTGTTTCATTATATTCCAGAATAAAATCAGCCTGATTTTGCAGCATTAGGCTTAGGTAAGTAAACCCTTGATCTATGACACTGGAGTTTCTTTCCCTCTTATATTCAATGATAACAAAAGCCTTCGATTGAGGATCAAAGGCAAGCGTATCAATACGGCGGTCTTTGATCGTAAATTCGGACTTTATCATTTCAAGTCCCATGATTTCGGACATATTGGTTTCAAACATGCGTTGAATATCTCTTTCCAATTTAAAAGGCTTTTCCTTTATTTCAGAAAAGACGCCTGAAGTATTATATTTGTAAAGTGCCATAATTTTATTTTGAATCGTTTATTGCCGTAAAGGTAAGGATTCTTTTGATATTACTATTTATTTCCCCGAATTCTCCTTCACCATTTTTTTTATTTTTGAAATACTCTTATTAAACTTTCTTTTCCCACTAGCCCCGCCGCCATTTATAATGTTCTACGAAAACTTTTATACTATTCCACTTCTTTGTAAAAAAATATAAGCATCTATGTGTGTAACATAGAAATTTGTTATTTGCGAAACGACAATAATATTGACATTTACTCTGTTCGTCAATCATTTTTTGATATTTATCAACCTGTTTGTTTAGTAGTGTTTCATATTTATTTAATAACGTCTCTATTAATTCTCTTTTCTTTTTAGAGATAGAAAGATTATTATTTAGTCGCCCCTTAGAATGTGCTTTTACGCCTAA
>NZ_JAJKHN010000008.1:0-96447 GCF_020982715.1 Bacteroides sp. 1_1_30 | reverse complement strand
GATAGGTCATTTTCAAAGAACACTTTCCTAATCTCTTGCCAAAGAGATATTTACGATGCAACCTTTACGGGCGCACATAGGTACTTGATGTACTCGGCCATCAGCGGCGAGGCGATGGCTTTCCATGCCTCCTCGATGACAAGGCACTTGCGGTTCTTCTTCAGGCGCATCTTCTGCAGGAACACGTCCATGATGATGAGCGTCACGATGGGGAAGAGCTGCTTGTTCTCCTTGATGGCATCCACCTCGAAGACGATGAAGGTCTCGTCGAACAAGGTGCTATCCACGTTCTCGTTGAGAATCTTGTCGTACTTGCCGCCACGGTAGAAGTTTTGGAGCATATAGGCGAAGTTGTCGCAGTCGATGGTGGTGATGTTGTTCTCGATGCAGATCTGGTCGAGACGCTCACAGGCGAACTCATAGAATGAGTCGAAGGAGAGGGTCTTCACGCTCAATGCCATGCGCCGTTCCTCCAGTCCCTTGATGAGTTTCTCCACCTTGTCGTGTATCTGCGTCAGCTCCGTGCCGCGCCGCTTCTCCATGGTGGAGAGGTTTTTTCTCAGTGTCTCCTTCTGTGAGGAAGGATAGGGCTGCACACCGTTGAAATAGAAATCGTAATACTCCGTCACCAACTGCTCCACGACACGGAACTCCAGTTCGGGTATCTGCGTCTCCGAGCCTTTCCATATCAGCAGTATCAGGTTCTTCAGGAAGTCTATCTTCTCAATGTTCAGCTCCCGCTTGCTGATGTTGAAGGGGTTCATGGTGATGGGCTTGTCCTCCGTATAGGCGATGTACTTGCCGCCCACATACTCGCAGAGTCCCTCATACGAGTTACCCGTATCGACCATGACGATGTCGGTGTTCTGCTCCCACAACTGACGCACCACGCTGTTCATGTGGAACGACTTGCCGCTGCCCGAAGGACCCAAACAAAAAAAGTTCGAGTTGTCGGTCAGCTTCTCCTTTCCCTCCTTTCCTGTGATGTCGATGGCTACGGGCACACCTTGGCGGTCGGTATAGTATATCTTCAGCGGGGTGTCCTCATTATGCACGATGCGCTCCTTGTACATCAGACAGGTGGCGGCATCGCCGAGGGTGAGGAATCGGTCGTAGTCGGCATTCATGCCATAGCAGTTGCCGGGGAAAGAGTTGACGAACAGCTCCAACTGGTTGTAGGCCCGCTTGCTGATGTGGATGCCCATGCGCGAGAAGGAGTTTTCGAGATGGTTGGTGCATTTCTGTATGTCGGTGTCGCCGCTCACTGCCACCACGAGGTTGTAGTGGGTATAGACGAGCTGCTTGCTCTCACGGGCTATCACCTCCTGCACACGCTTGATGTCCTCTACAGCCATCAGGTTGCTGGGGTTGGGCATGGAGGCATGGCGGTTTTTCTTCTTGTCGAGTAGGGCAAGCTCACGCTTCTGGTTGGGCACGAACACCATCTGGTTGAACACCACGCAGTCGGCTCCGGGCACGCTATCGACGATGCTCACGAGATCAACGGGCATACTGGTGTTGTTCACCTCGATATTTGCGTAGGGACGGATGACCGACGGCAAGTTGGCATAATCCACATCCACAAGGCTATACACCTTGCAGCTACGGTCCCCCATGCCGATGGTCTCGTCATCGACCTTGAAGTTGGTCATCGACACCACCTTGTCACGGAAGTTCATGGAGAAGAAACGGTCCACATACTCGCAGGCTTCCGTTTTGCCGAGGAATCGGGACTTCACGCCGGCATCCCTCAGCTGGTCGTGCACCTTGCGTATCTTCACCAAGAAGTCACGCCATTTCTTGTTGTCGAACGACATCAGACGGCTCTTCTTGTTCTCCTGTGTGATGGTGAGGTAGCAGACGCTGTCGGTAAAGGGTCTGCCGTTGAAATAGCGGAAGTAACTCTCGCTCAGGAACTCATGATTTCCACCGTTCTCTTCCTTGAATGCCTTCCTCACAAACACGTCCTGCTTGTGCAGCGCATAGCCTTCGCCCAAGGTCTGGGCAAGGGCGGCGAAGAGGTGGGTGAACTCATAGTAGGCCTCGATGTTGGCGGAATACTTCTGCACAGGGTTCTCCATCTTCAGAACAGCGGAGTATTCGCCCGTCTTGGTATAGAGCACGCCGATGCCATCCACTTCCTCGATGGAGAAGTAGATGTCCTGGAAGATGCGCTTGCGCTTCCCTCCCGTGCCGAATGCCTTGACACTGATGGCCATGCCCACGCAGATGGCTGAGAATATGAGTATGATGTATAGGGTCATTGTTCTTTTTCTTTTTTAATCGCAAAAAGGCGGGCGCACCCTCATGCGTGATGCCCCCACCTCCATTCACTTACAATCATTGATAGCTTTCCACTTGGACATAATGGATTCTCTTTTTTGTTTTACACTTTCTTTGAATAGGCATAGATGAATATGCCGTTGTCACTCTTCTTGCTGTGCAAGCCCTTGCGCTGCTTCATGACGATGAGAACGCCACCGACAGCTACGGCGAGGACTAGCAGCACGAGTCCTGCCACGAAACCGAAGATGCAGTAGCCGAGGATGAAACCCGCAACGGCTCCTCCTGCGGTGGCTGCCGCCCAGTAGATGTAGCGTCCCTGCAACCCGAAGAACTCCAATGGACGTTGCAGTCCCTTGAAAATGGGATAATCCGGAAAACGCTCTTGCTTTGTATCTGCCATAACTGTCAGTGTTTTAACGTTCTACATACTCACAATCTCACGCTGCGTTTAACCTCCAATGCCGAAGAACAGAGGCAGTGCCTGGGCTGCTGCAATGAGGAAAATACATGCGCCGACGACCATCATGATCTTCTTTTTCACGTCCTGTTCCTCGTTGTTCATGGCGATGTAAACGCTTATGGCTCCGACAATTGCAACGACACCTGCAATGGCATAGCAGAGCTTCACCACGATAGGTACATACTTGGCAATCTCCTCCGTCACTGTGGTAAGCGCGGTCGTTCCTGCCGAGTAGTCGCCGGCTGCGTTCTGTGCCATTGCTGCGGTGGTGCCGACAAGCAACATCAGGGCGAGCGTTTTCATGCGCTGTGAAGAGAAGAATCCCTTCACCTTCTTGTTAATCCTTTCAAACATTCTTTTTACCTTTTAATTTGTTACACTTTGAGTTATCTTATCTCGTATCACCTGTATCTCAAATCTGATAACCGAAGAAAGCGGGGAAGACGATGGTCGCTCCTATGAGGAACAGGCAGGCTCCCACCAGCATCATGATGTTCTTCTTCACTCCTTCTTCGCCCGTATTCATCTTTATATATATCTGCAAGGCGCTGACTATGACCACGATGCCCGCCACTGCATAGCACAGATAAACGATATAGAGCATCATCGTCACGGCATAGTCATGGGCACTCGCAAGTGCGTCCGCTCCCCAGCTGTAGTCCACGTTGCCACACTTAGCACTGGCCAGAGCTGGGGTTAAAGCGGCATATAATGATAGAAATGCACTTCTTGTTTTTGACATCATATCTCATTATTGAGTGATTCCACCTTGACCATGTCACGTCCATTGTGACGAAGACCGCGGGCGATGATGGTGTTGTTCAATTCTTCCGAATACATGGGGTCGGAATAGGTGGTATTCACTTCCTCCATCTTCTTCTCGATTGCGCTTTGTATCTTTTCAAGCACATGAGGCTTGCTCTCTTCCGCAGTGGCGGCTGCCTCCTCTGTAGGCTCTGCAAGCTGCTTCTCCTCGTAGGCTGTCTCATATTGGTTGTCGCCTACGCTGAAACCACCGTCGCTCTCGCTGACCGCTATCGACTCTTCCTCGTCGGTCATGTCACTGACATCAAACGACTCGCCCTGTGACTTCTCGTCCTTGGGCTTTCCGTACAGATCCTGCACGATGATGACCGTATAGTAGATGACATAGATTATGGTCACGACAATGGCGAATATTACAAATGACTTCATATTTTCAAGTTTGATTTTACTATGGTTTGGCTTATTGCCGATGCAAAGGAACTACCTTTTCTTCAATCTTAAACCGAAATGACTTTCCGCGGAGCCAAATCTTAACTCTAATTTTGATTACACTCGCAATCATACTCAAAAATCAAACTCGAAAGGCACAAAAAAAGCCCTTCCGATAGGGAAGAGCTTGTAAAGAGGGTGGATGAAAAAAATGTGGATGGCTATATGGTCAGGTACTTGCCATGGGAGAAGTCCTGATGTTCGTTAGAGAAAACATAGCCCAACTGGTTGGACAAGCATTGGGTGTTGCCTATCCTGGCATCGATGTTGGTGTGCGAATGTCCGTATATCCAATAGTCTATGCCGCTATCGGTGATATAGTCCTCCAACTCTACGGTGAACGCCACGTTTGCCTTGCTGCCTTGAAACTTTGGGTGGAGCATACGGAACGATGGTACATGATGGGTGACAACAATCTTATGGGCTGCTTGCGAATATGCCACTGCATCCTTGATAAAGGTGAGGCAACGTTCATGCTCAGCATTGAATTGGGCATGGGTCATCAGCTCACCTTTATATAATATACGGCGGAAGTCGCTTATCACTTGCTCGGTGAAGTAAGCGTCCTCCAAAGGAATCCTCGACCAAAGGGTGGAGAGGATGATGTCGGTGTCGCCAATCCTCGCAATACCGTTGTAGTGGCTGAATACATTGGGACGTACCTCCAAGAGATAGCCGTCGGGCAGTGTCGCCACATCATAATATTTGTAGAACTCATGGTTGCCCATGCAGCAATGCACCTCCTTGTAGTTCTCCGATGCCCAGTCCCAAAAGGGATGCTTGGAGTAGTTGTCATCGCCGAGATAGCCGATGTCGCCGGCAAGCAGCAGTATGTCGCCCGTCACCTCCAAGGGGTGGGCTTTCAGATACCGCCAATTGTCGGCAAACTCCAGATGCAGGTCGGATGCGTATTGTATCTTCATATTGGTCATGCTTCTATAAACAATTCATCCAGTTGATCTAACAGTCCGGTCACAAATGCCTCGTCTTGACCGAGTGACTTTGACAATGGTTCTGCGAGAGTTGACCAGTCGGCTCTGATGGAGGCGACAAACTCCCTTATACATGCCACTATTGAAGCAGGAGCCTCAATGTTGTCCTCAGTCATTATGACCACATTTTTCAGGATGTCCGAACGGTGCTTCTTGATGTCTTTGGTGTTCACATGCTTGCCGTCCCGCTTGTCTGCCATGAGATTTAGGTAGGCTCTTGCCTTCAGTGCTATCAAGGCAGCGGAATTGGCATGGCGTATGCCATCAGTCAGTTGGCTGTGTGCGATAGTAAAGTGATAGTAATCATCGTCCATGATGATGGCACTAAGACTCGACACATCTTCATCGGTCGGGATAGGTTCTATGACAAATCCCTTTGGCTCTCCAAGCACGTCGGGGTGGCGTGACAGCAGTTCTATCATCTCGGGATAGCCGTCTTTACCATCAAGGAAACGATACATTTCATACCTTGGTGGCTCACCAGCCTCCTGTTTCCTCTTTTCAGGTCGATAGCCAGCCTCCCGCACAAACTGCCAGAAGCGATTGGCGAAAGCCTCGGTCATGTTCTCTACGATGACTATCATGTCGATGTCGTGTGTGGCGCGTGGACGCACCACGGTATTGGTCATGGTGATGTCACAGGCTGCTCCGCCTATCACCACATAGTTTTCTGAGTATTCCGCAAATGCTTCACGGAACTTGACTAATCCTTCCATTTCTGTTCACTGATTATTCGTTCTACTTCTTTTTCTACTCTCGGATCATCATCATCTCTCAACGAAAGGACAAGGGAAAGGCGATCAACCCACTGGCTTTTGTCGCCCATTTTGCTGACAACAGGGTATTTCCATACCTCTATGATATAGTTGCCGTCATAGATGTTGGGATTCTCCATGACATCAGCCGACTTGACGGCACGATATTCCTTGCTTGTCATCATTATCATCTCTTCCCGGTCACGATTAAGCATGGAATAATGTGCCAGGGCATTGATGCCGCATACGGGGTATTCCGCATCCAAGCGTATGTCATCGCAAAAGATGCGGTTCTCCACAGGTGACAGCAAGACGTTCTGAGCCTTGTCCCACAGTTCCTTGCCCTTCAACTCGAAGTGTACCACCTTGCTGCGCTGTCCGTTCTGAATCTTTTGACACAGTCCTACATCTTCAAGACAGGTGACACCCAACGTGACGCTTTCGTAAGAATATGGAAGCAACGGTGCAATATCCCTTGGCGACATTCCTTCAATACTGCCCACCTGTAGGTGATAGAGTAGTATGTATTGCGCCACAGGGGTCAATACTTCGGCAATCTTCCTGTTGCTTGTCTTCTCCAATGCTATGATGCCTGGCAGATGGGCATATTCCTCGGACATGACAAAGAAGACTCCTTTGTCTGCCAGTCTGTGTCGCTCGTAGGTGGGTCCGGGCGCAAGGATAAACACCGCAGGCAGTCCCAGGGCTTCGGTCAACCGCTTGCCCGTGATGGCGCAAGTCCGTGGAGAGGGATTGCCCTTCTTGGGCTCAACGAACAGCAGGGGCGTGCCTTGGTATGTGCCATCATAGAAACGGTATGAGAGTTTCTCGCCAACCGTGATGCCTTTCAGGCTTTCCTTGGCACGAGGTTCCACCTCAAAGCGTCTGCCCAATATCCTTATTTCTTTTTTCAATTCCATTCTGCTACATTTTAATAATGTATTAAAACGATGCAAAAATAAGGATAATAATTGAGAATCAAGCATGTTTGGGCGAAAAAGTGCAGATTTGATATGTAATTTCAATGCATTTGAGCCATTTTTGCATCAAATGATGGTGTTTTCGTCTTTATAATGTCATTCAGATGCCGTTCGTTTCTTCCTCATCAGATAGTCGTTGACATCCTTGTAGTCGGCATATCTGAAGGACTCGTCCGTCACCCTGTACTCGAATACATTGCTGATGCTCTCAACCGTCTTGCGTCCTGCCTGGTCGTTGTCGAGGAAGCAATGGATGTGGGTGTAACGGTCAAGGTAATGCAATGCCTGTTTGAGGTTGGCGACTGAGTTCAGTATCATATAGTCGCAAGGGCTTTCAACGACAAACCATCGGTCTTGCTGTTTAACGAGGGTCATATAAGCAAGGAAGTCCATGAAGCCCTCAAAGACCAGACAACCGTTTTGCCACTCGTTGAACGTATGGGCAAGCAGGGTGATGTCCTTATGCCCGATGCAGCCCTTGAAATAGGGATTGCGCACCTCATGTCCTTCACTCAGATTGCCAAAGGCAATGCCATAGTAATGTTTTTGCTCAACCTTGTAGTGTATCTCCCTGCAATACATCCTGCCAATGGTGATGTCTATCCGTCGGCTACTGAAATAGGACAGCAGAGAATGGTTGCTCAGTGGGAGCAGCTTCACATCGTTCATCTTGGTTGTCGTGTATTCCTTGGCTGCGATAGCGGTCTCGATTGCCTTATCCACAGTGGCAATACTCTTGGACGCAAGGTAGGCAAGGGCATCGGAAACGGATTGTTTGTTATACATACGCTTTACCAGCTCCACAAGGTCACCGCCCTCCTTAATGGCGTAGTCGTACCACAGGTTCTCCTTCTTGCTGACCTTGAACGATGCGGTCTTCTCGTCCCTGAAGGGTGACAGATACCAGTAGGCATTGCCCTTCTTCTTTTTCAGCGTTACATTCTCCTTGTCTAAGAAGTCTATAATGCTCAGTTTCTTCGATTGTTCAATATTCATTGTACTTTCATTTGTTCGGTTTTACTTTGTCCATGGAAACAGTTTACTTTACCCTTTCTCCTATATAGGCACACCCGTAAACTAAACCATTTGCTAAACTACTTTTCCGCTTCCCAATTCAGCCTCCGATTTCGGTTTACTTTGGCCTTATTTCTTATATATAGGTACGGACGTAAACTAAACTGGTTTCTGAACTGTTTTTATTCCTCTTCATGGAACAGGTCAATCTCGGCAGGTGTATATCCGAAATAGTAATGATTATCCCGCTTCACTATGAGCTTTTGCTCGTTAATCAGGTATTTCAGCATTTTGATGATGACGCTTCTGCCACGCTTAAAGCCAATGTCTGCATAGGCTTGCGTTAATTCCTCCACCATGCGATCGAATCCTTTGATAGGTTTCTCCTTGAATGCAGCCGTCAGCGCCTCGTTATGCTGTTCGGATGTCAAGTCTTGGTAAGTAAACCTTGACGGTTGCTTGTCACCTTCTTCCTTCTCCGGCGTGTGCTCGACAATCTCTGGCAACCCTTCCTCATTGACTGTAAAGGCAAACGGCTTGAACTCCTTCTCACGGATGTGCATCGCCTTCACCTCGCTGATGTCGGGATTGGTGGTGCTCTTGGTGATGACAAGCACCGTCTCTGCCTTGTTGTTCATCTCCGTACCGATATGCCCGCGCACGTTATTGTCGCCCTTGTTCTGATGCAATACGCAATGGATGTGCAGGTCATACTTTGATGACCATTCCATCATCTTGTTGATGACCTCGACCGATTCTCCCGCATTGTTGATGTCGAGAAGCAGGTCTCTGATTCCGTCGATGATGACCAGTCCATAGCTTTGGTCTTGGGCAAGCGCATAGTCTATGACCTCTATCCTGACGGAGGGCGTGTACTCTCTCAGACAGATAAAGTCAAGGTTCTCGTTGTCGATGCTTGTAGGTAGACCAGCGAGCTTCAGGATGCGCTCCAGCACATTATGGCAGTGATAGCGGCTCTGCTCCGTATCTACATACAGTATCTTGCGTTTCCCCTCTGGCAGACTGGCGCGATAGTTCAGTACCTTGCCGTTGGCGAGGGAAGCGGCTACCAAGGCAGACACGTTGAAGGTCTTTTTCGCCTTTGCCTTACCAGTAGAAGCACTGAAGTTGCCCAATGTGGCTATGCTGGAATTATCAACCCATATAATCTGAGGAGGTGTTTTATAAGTATCTGTTGCCTTTATCAACGATTCGCTCAATATGCGATTGAGACGCTGTACTCCTTCCTCTTTTGAGTTAGGCTGTACATGTTTGTTATTTTCTTCCATTTTCATTCTTTCGGATTATCAATTTCTATTTTCGTTACCATTCCAATGACCTCTTGTTTGTTTTGGAGCAGCCACTTGTCGATTTCTTCTCTATTAAAATACAGCATTTTTCCCCTTGGCTTATAGTGTGGAACTTCTTTTGCGGCTGTAAGTTTGTATAGCAGGCTTTCAGAAACACCAATATACTTACATGCTTCGTCAAACCCCAAGACGGTTTTGGTCTGCTTGACCATCTTCTCCAATTCCTCGATTCGCTCTATTAGTTTGTCAATAGGTCCCAAAGCCTCCAAACTGTCTTCTATTGCGACAATTCGCTCATAGAGTCTAAAATGTCTTTCATTCATGTGTCACGTACCTTAATTAAATTGTTTACAGACAGTAGCACGGTTATATTAGCCGTCTATTCTTTCTTTGTGTAGATAGTACATATTCCTCTGCTTCTCTTTGAATCTCGTTCTTCGATTTGCCCTTGGTTCCTTGAAGCCATTCATCTATCTCAGATTTGAGGAACATGATGCGTTTGCCTCTCTTGTGAAACGGTATTTCCCGATTGCTTGTCCAGCAATATATGGTATGCTCTACCGGATGTGTTGGGAGATAAGCACATAATTCAGCAACCGTAAACCATGTTTCTTCTTTTTCTGATTGAACAAGTTCATATATACCATCAATCTTGTCTTCTAATGATGACAGCTTTTTCAGTACCCCCGTTATAGCGTTGGGAATATCTTCAAATCTTATACTATTTTCTTCCATGCTAATTATTTTTTATGATTTTTGATGCAAAGTTATGGGGAGACTGTCACTAAATAGAAAAAGTAACGTGATAGTAAGGCAGTATCAACCAAACTATCACGTTTTTACTTTCATTTAGCAGAATTATTGTGATTTATTCCTCTCTTAATATCTGTTCGATGGATTTGCAGATGGCATATTGACTTGCTGTCATGGAAACGTTTCTTCTTATCCTTGAAAGAGAAGAGGAAAGACAACTTGAAGTTATGAATTTCTCTGTTCCATCCTTTTTGATACTGGTTAAGAAGCGACCTTCTCCCATGACATATTGCCAATTATTGTTTATCAAATGGTATTGAGCCATAGCGTCAAACAGTACGGCTACATTACGTACATTCTTTACACGGATAGATGCGTCCAAGTCGCACTTGAATAGGCGACACAACTCGCTACGCACATCACTGTTGTCGGCAAAATCAAATATGTCGTGACTTTGGACAAGTTCTACCAACAAATCCATCTGTCTGTCTGACAATTGGCATCCCAAAGTGAGGATGGACGATTTCTTTCGGGTAAGGATTGGCAGACCAGTACCCACATGTTGAAGAAACAACTCAATAAGTTCCTGCTTGGAATAATCTTCTTTTTTCTTGATTATTGACACACACTTAGAGTCTCTAAACAAAGTACCAATAATGCCAATTGCCATCTGTCGCGAGTTCTTACAACGTGCACAATCACAGTCAATATATTGGTGACTGCGCTCAAATAGTTCTATGAAGTACTCTGTCTTCATATGATTCTTTTCAGCTTGAAGATACCAACTTCTTGCGATCTCAAACAACTCATACAGTTCTCTGTAGAAGTCTTCTGTACACTCCACATGTTTGTGGACACGCTTGCTCTCTTCAAAAAGAGAGAAGCCAAAAAAGGCTGTCTTTTTTCATTTTTATCTGTTTATTGTTATAAATGTTTGGTTTCCACGAAAGGTTAAAGTGCCAAAACAATAGCATCATTACATAGAATGTTGAAAATGAAAGGCACTAAAAACCACCTGTACAATAAAGGACTTATTGATACAAGTGGTCTTCTATACTAAGTGCTTACAAATGATAATCACTATTCATCTATGTCCAACTTAAAAGCTTCTGTAGCTTCATCTTTCTTCTTGTCAATTACTTTTGCGTAGATTTGCGTGGTTTTTACATTGGTATGCCCTAACATTTTGCTTACGGTATATATGTCTGTACCGTTAGCCAATTGTAACGTTGCATAGGTGTGGCGGAAGCAATGAAAGGTGATGTGCTTGGTAATCCCTGATGCTTTTACCCACCGTTCCAAAGGCCTAGATATCCATGAAGGGTCAGGCAGTCCGGCAAACACCAACAGTTCTCCGTCTTTCTTGCGCTCACCGCAAAGCTTGTATGCCTGTGGCGATATAGGCATGTATTCAACGCCCTTAGTCTTCTGCTGAGTGAAATTGAGACGGTACCCACCATTGTATTCTTCAACCTCTGACCATTTAAGCTTTTGAATATCGCTATGTCGCATTCCTGTCAGTGCAGAGAACAAGGCTGCCCGTTTTAGTATATCATCACACGGAGTCTTTGCCAATATATTAAGTTCTTCCAGTGACAGATACTCTCTTCGAGCACTCTGAAACATGATATTTTTAGCCTTGGCAGCAATATCACAATTCAGATAGCCATCCACGAAAGCTTGTTTGAGTGCCGCCTTGAAGATAGAGAAGTACGTCGATGCCGTATTCCTTGAAATAGTTCCTTTCTTAGAACCACCCTGCGGTGCCTTTATCAAGAAGGAACGGAATGCCTCAATATACTTCATGTCAATCTGCGAGAACTGTATGTAGTCACACTTGGCAAACATTGACAACAGTGTGTGCAATCTGCGCCAGTTGACAACTATCGATTCTGACGCAGTTTCCTCTCTTTCTTTGATTAACTTCTCAATATACTCCAGAACATTGCATTTTGAGCGTTCGCTTTGTTCTGCCATTTCCATTTGCTGGTCAGTAAAGAGAGCCATGTTGTCGTACTCTTTTTGACGCAGGACTCGAACGCCATCCGCATAAAGGCAAGTTTCCATATCTTGCTTGGATTTACACTGAATAACGCCATTGTCATCTCGCTTGGGCTTGTACTTTATTCTACCAGCAACGGCTCGCTCGCTTCGTCGTTTATCCCATATAGGGGTAGTAATAGACCTCCTGAGATATTCACGCACTCGTTTGGGTTTGTCATTTCCCGTCTCATAAACAGGATAAGCTTCAAGATAGATGAACCACTCATCTCTCCACTCACTTTTCTTTAATTTGACGGAGACTTTAGTATAATCTAATCTTTTCATAATGGTTTTATATCTTTATAAAGTTTGTCTATTGATTCCTTGTGAGCATACACATAATTACCGATTTGCCGGGTCGGTATTGAGTATTTTCGTATATGAGCATACACGGTGCTGTCATCCAGATGAAATTTCTTGGAAATCTCACCTATTGTATAGCAATCCTCTGGTTCCATGCGGTACATGGTAACTGGTTTCCTTGGCTTGGTGTCAAGCGGAGACTGTCTTAACGGAAACAGATTCATTAGTTCTCCTTTGCATACAAGTCGTATTCCTTTCTCTGGCTCAATGAAGGAAATCTTTTTCATGTAGATGAGCCTATAAATGGTTGAGCGGCTTGCACCAAACATAGCATACGCTTCCGTTATGCTGATATACTCTTTAGACTTGGGCATATTGCTTACAATCTTGTCCAGTTCAAGTTGGCGTTTTTCTTCATCATGCTTACGCTTCCACGCCACCTTGGAGCATTTGGGTGAACAATACCAGGACTCCAAAGTCCTTGCGAAGAACTCTTCTCCGCACACAGGACATTTCCGTACTATCTTATACTTTGCTACTGCCATAATTCATTCATTTTGTAGTTCTTAATATCTATTCTTCTCATCATATCTACTTTTTCTTACAGGTACAAATAAGGTACAGATGTTTATAATAATAACGCAAAGATAGCAATATTATTGTGTACGGCCAAAAACAAGAAAAGCGTGTAACTCATTGAGCTACACGCTTTCCATTTGATATTGTATTCTTATTTCTCTATGTGCTTATTTCACTACCTCTGAATTTGGCTCCCGGATAAAGTACGGTTCCCCACAACCGGGCATCTTTATTGGCAAAGGCATCTTCCGGCCGACTGTACATGATGTAATTTCCGGATTCATCCTTAACTTTGATTGTGCCGTCGCGGTTGTCCTTGTATTCAAATGCTTCTACCAGATTTAATACTGCGCCGGAATAACAACGTTCCTGATCTTCTGCTAGAGAAGCGGGAATATTCTTTTGTGTGAATCCATGGGTGGCTCCTGGATATGCATAATCTTTGGCCCAGATCACTTCATGATTATTCTCTTTGACACAGACTGCATTATAAAAATTCTGTCCCAGATCATTACGAATCGTTATGTCCAGGTTATAATAGGCAGAAGCTTGAGTTATCACTTCTTTGGCTGCTTCCAATGCTGTTTCGTAATATGGGGTAGCCATTTCCGCCGGAATACCGACTTCATTTCCTTCTGTGCGTATAGGAGCAACCATCTTATTATTGTAGTTGGCCAATGATCCTGCATAAACGGCAGCACGTGCCTTTAACATCAGGGCAGCCCAACGTGTGGCACGGGCGGCATTGATGGTGGGCTTTGTAGGCAGGTAATCTGCGATAGTGGCACATTCATTGATGATATAATCGTAGACTTCTGATTCTTTGGAACGGGGAACAGCCAAACCTGAAACATCCATCCCTGCCTCATATTCGTATACGTTATCATTCACAATAGGTACACCGCCTAAACCTCTGCACATACTAAAATATGCCCAGGCGCGTAAGAAGCGAATTTCGCCTTCATATCGCAATTTCTCTGTAGATTCAAGTACGGTTGTAGCTCTTAATCCCGCCAGGAACTGATTTAAATTACGAATATATTTATATGGATAAACTCGCCATTGATTGTCACTGTATTCCTGCATGTTATCACGGCCACCATCAGTCACGCAACCGTCGTCCACTTTAGTAAAGCTGGCGGGAGTGGCAAAACTTTGTCCCCAATTCTCTGTATCTCCATAAAAACCGGCCAATACGGAGTTTATCATTTTAGCATCGCTGAAGATCTGGTCATTTGTCAATATCTGATCGGGATCACGATCTAAAAAATCAGAACAAGATCCTAATATCAAAGTTAAACCCAATAACAGGTATCCTTTTATATATTTCATTGCTTTTAGAATTTAAGTGTTAAACCCAGATTGATAATTCGCATACTCGGGTAAGCTGTTCCGTTACCGGCTGAAACTTCCGGATCGATAGGTACATTGGTGAGTGTAAACAGGTTCTGTCCGGCAAGATATAACCTTAGACTGTTAATTCTGCATTTTTGCAGCCACTCTTTGGGGAAGGTGTAACCAAATTCCAGATTACGCAGTTTTAAATAACGGACATTGTACTTCCAGAAAGAGCTATCCCAATAATTACTATGGTTATTGGCATTGTTTCCGATTAATAATGTCGGGTATTTGCCAGGAATCATTTCACTGTTTGCATCAAAGATATCAGATAGTCTCCATGTATCTTCCATGTAGTAAGCCGGGTTGTTTCCATTATTGTTAAATGGAATCTTTTGGATTAATGACGGATTCCAGGTAGACATTCCCGCACCGGAGAAATCCAATGCTAAATCGAAGCCTTTCCATGCGAATGCAAGGTTAAAACCGAAGTTCAGAACGGGTGTGGAGTCTTCTTTGTATCCGATGGGGCGTTTGTCCATATCGTTGATTATGCCATCCCCATTTTGGTCGACGTACTTGATATCACCCGGGCGTAATGTCGTATTTCCTTTCTGGTCATTGTCAATCGGCCACGACGCAATCTCTTCCCAACTTTGGAACTGGCCATCTGCCTCGTATGCCCAGTTGACATTCCCGAAACGGTGCCATGTAGAATTACGATATTCATCCCATGAATTACTGAACTTAGGATTATACTGCTCCCAGTTGTAGAAACGGGAATAGGTGAAATTGGCACTGATAGAATAGTGAAAGTCATTGACCTTATCACTCCAACGTGCAAGCAAATCATATCCGGTATGAACATTGGAATTGAGATTTTCCTTGGGACGCTCAAAGCCCACTTCTTCCGGAAGTAATACGTCGTCACGGGAAGCCGGAATACCGGTTTTGATACGTCTGAAGAAATCTACGCTTCCTGATAAACGGTTATTCAGGAAAGCAACGTCGAGACCAATGTCCAGAATTTTAGCCTTTGCCCATGAGAGCGTGGTAACAGGCAGGTTTCGCGGGGTAGTACCAATGATATAGGAACCGTCGATTACTCCTCCTCCCTGTTTGTAATCGTAACCTGTCATGTAGTCGAAAGCACTGTAGCCGTCAACGTTGTCATCTCCTACCAATCCATAAGATCCCCGTATCTTTAAATCGCTGAAAATAGAAGCTATTTTTGATTCCTTCCAGAAGTTTTCTTCTGATATTCTCCAGCCTAATGAGGCGGAAGGGAAGAACCCCCAGCGATGATTGGGCGGGAATTTCCATGAACCGTCATAGCGTGCAGAGAAGTCTATCAGATATTTGTTGGCGTAGTTGTAGTTGAAACGTCCCAGCCAGCCTAAACGTGCTTCCGTATTGTTGCCAGTATCTTCGTATTTGTCAATCGTATCATAATAGATCAGATGCAATGAGTTGGAAGCCGGGATGGCATGGAGCCAAGACTTTGGAGTGTCTCTTTTTATTGCTTCGAAACCAATTACCGCATTGATGGAATGTGCTCCGAATGCTTTTTCATAAGCCAGTTGAATGTTTGAAGTCAACTCTTCCACATAAGCATTCGTCCTTTCCCTCCAGGCACTGGCACGCCCACCTACATCTACATATTCGTCCGTTGCTTCGTCATATCTATAGACACGATAGGTATATTCTTGATTGTTAAGTAATTCGCTTGCAAAATAATATCCGAACAAAGCTTTGGCTTTAAGTCCTTTGATAATTTCATACTCTGCGTTCAGGTTTAATTGGGCCATTCGCCAAGTGTCTTCAAAGGTTCCGCTTTTCTCAAAATTCAATAATCCGAAGTTTAAGCCATTGTCAGAGCCTACTGATGCCGGATAGTTAGGATTGTCATTGGCAAACGGACGGACAGTCGGTAGATTGCGGTAGGTAGCTGCTGTCGGGTTTGAATAGTCGTCAGTTCCCGGTACACCCGGATTTTTCAGCTGTTTGATACGTCCGTTCATGTTCATGCCGATTTTGAATTTATCAGTGACCTGTGCTTCGACATTCATTTGTACGTTGTATCGTTTCATACCGCCATAATTGCGAATGGCAGATTCCTGATTCATGTGTCCGACACTGAAATAATAATTGATCTTGTCCGAACCTCCGGAAACATTGGCATTGACATAATATTGCGGAGAAGTCACCCAGATGTAATCATACCAGTTAAATGGCACATAGCCTTTTTCTGTACCTTGACGCCATTTCTCCAGATCTTCTTTACTATATAAACGGGACGTTTTTCCCTGAATTGTTTCAGACTGTATGTAATTCTCTACATACGTTACGGCGTCTGCCGGTTCCGGTAAGCGTGATACATGTTGCCAGCCATAATAAGTATTTAACGTCACAGTGCTCTTGGTGTTTTTCTTTCCTTTCTTGGTTGTTACAACAATGACCCCGTTTGCAGCCCGTACACCATAAATGGAAGCAGAGGCATCTTTCAAAATAGAAATGGATTCGATGTCATTAAAATCAATGTTGTTGAACTGACCTTCATCGGACTGCACGCCGTCAATCACAAATAAAGGTGTTCCCATATTACGGATTTGCAGGGTAGTGGCATTTCCCGGGCGACTGTCTGCAGATCTGTAGTTCAATCCGGCTACCTTTCCGACCAGTGCTCCGGAAGTGTTTACCGCTGAAGATCTGCTTATATCATCAGCTCCTACGGAGGCAATAGCTCCTGTCAGGGTAGCCTTCTTTTGAGCAAGGCCAAAGCCAGTCACTACGACTTCATTTAATAATTTAGTGTTTTCTGCCATTATGATTTTGACATTTGTCTTTCCGGAAACTACGGCCAGTTCCTTAGTCTCATATCCGATATAAGATACTTGCAGTTGTGATTGTACCGGAACTTTTTCTAAGGAGAAGTTACCGTCAATATCAGTGATGACCCCATTGGTAGTTCCTTTCACTAACACGTTTGCACCAATTATAGGATTGTCCGCAGTGTCTACTACACGCCCTGTTATGCTCTGTAATTTTGTCTGTTGTGAAGGCAGGTCGTCAGATAATACAATCTGGAAATTAGGCTTAATCAGATAACTGAATGGAGCCTGCGAAGAAAGGTCCTTTAAAACCTTTTCTATACTGCTATTCTGTGCTTCGAGAGAGACTGGCTTATTGAGATTAGCCAACTCTTCATTATAGAAGAAACGATATTCACTTACTTTTTCTATCTGTTTTATCACCTTCTTCAGAGGTTTGTCTTTCATGGTGAGAGTGATCTGCCCCATGACACTTAGACTACTTGATAAAAATATAATAATATATAATATTCGAGAAAAGAGATGCTTGATGTTACTCATTTTATAGGAAATTAATCATTAAACAATAAAAAAGATGTAACTTTACAAGCTGAAAATCGGGTGTATATACCCTCTGACACTGCCTTCCGCCAGTTGTCAGTATCAGAGTGAGTTTCCAAGGTCCGATTTAAGCTTAAAGGAGATAGTCCTGACCTTGTCAGGCTATCTTTTTTATGTTCTACTGGAACTATTTCATACGCATTGAATTTTAAAGGTTAATAATTAGGAATATATTGGGTTACCTATTGCCTAGTATTATGGTATCTCCACGAGTTTCATAAGTGATGGGAGAGGTTAGGCTAATCAGTTCGATTACATTATCAAGGCTATTGTTGCAGATCACTCCCGAGAAGCAATATTGCTTGATACGTTCGGATTTAAATGCTATTTGCACATTATACATTCTGTTAAGCAGTACGGCAATTTCTTCCAGTGTTTCTCCATTAAATACAAGATCGTTATTTCGCCACATTTTGGCATACGATGAATTGTCCGGTTTATGTATTGCCAGTTTGCCCGATCTTCGTTCGAATGTGGCATTTTCGTCAGGAGAAAGAATAACATTATCTCTATCGGAAGAAACACGGACCGAACCGAAGAAAAGTGTTGCGATGATTTGAGAATCTTCCCGGTAGGCTTTTACATTAAAAGTAGTTCCCAAAGCTTCTACATTCATTCCTGCCGTTTCTACAATAAATGGTTTCTCCTTATCCTTAGCTACTTCGAAATATGCTTCGCCTATCAATGACACCACTCGTTGAGTGGCTCCGTAATTCGCATTGTAATGCAGTTGAGTATATGAATTTAGCCAAACGACTGTACCGTCCGGTAAGGTAATATTTGCCCGTTGTCCTTTTCCTGTTTGGACAAGATAGCTCTTATCCGTTACTGTGGGTTCTGTTTGAGAAACTGTATATAAATGACCTCCTATTCCTGCTGTTATGATTAAAAGAATGACTGCTGCATACTGAAATAAACGCCTGATTCGCATTGTCCGTTTCTGCTTTCGTCTATTCAACTCTTGTACGGCATTATGCATTTGACTTTTGACCCGTTCAAACATACGTCCTTGTACTTCGGCAATGAGCTTGTTATTAGAGCCTTTCCAGGTTTCCTGATAATAGTTGGATAACTGCTCTTTTGCTTCCTGACTGTGGAGCCAGTCAGATAGTATTTGTTCTTCATCCGGAGAGGTTTCTCCCCGCATAAAACATTCTAATAATAATATATTCGTATTCTTCTCCATGGGCTTTTATTATGTATATCTCCATGGAGCCAAGAATCCTTACAGGGTGCAAAGATTTTACTCTGTATTTAACACTATTTAAAATTAGAAGAAAGAAAAAATAGAGCCAAAGCTACAATTTCATTGGCTAATTTAGAACGTAAGAAATGAAGGGCACGATATAATTGCGTTTCAACTGTTTTTTCTGACAAAGATAGTTGGGCGGCTATTTCTTTATTTGTCAGATGTTGTTTCTTGCTCATGAGGTAGATTTTCTTCCGGGAAGAGGGTAGCTGTTCTACCAGCTCGTCTATATATTCTTGTAGGGAGTCGGTGTCAACATCTATTTCAAAGTGCTTGTCGGCATCAGTTTGTTTGATTGAATCCAGAAAACGTTCCGAAAGTAGCCGTTTTTCTGTTTCCTTATATACCATGTTGCGTGCTATTGTGAAAAGATACGCTTCAAAGCCTTCTTCCGGTTTGATATCCTGATGTCTTTCCCAGATCTTCAGAAATACATTTTGAGTGAGGTCCTCTGCTAGTATTTTATCATATAGAAGGGAATGAATAAAATGAAATACACGGGGATTATATTTCCAGAAAATAGTGTCGAAAGCCTTTTCGTCACCTTGTTGTAGGAGTGATAAAGTGTGTGTGTCTATTTTCTCTAAAAAATGATCCATATATTTAGTGTCTTCAATCCTTTTCAGAGGAAGTTTAAAGAGTTATCATTCAAAAGCTACTTTGTTTATAGACGAAAATAAATACTCTTTATATTTAAAAAGTATATGTAAATAAACCCGTAAACCATTGGCAAATATAAGGAACATTTTTTATTTTGAATTACTTTTATAGAGAAAATGTGTTGGTCGGCAGGATGAATGAAAAGAGTATGCTCTATGAAATTACATGAAATAAGAAAGGGGGAGAGTGGGATTTTTGTATAAATAATAAAGGCTTTTATTATTATAATATAAAGAAATGAGACTGAATTCCCACCTTTCCCCTGGAGAATTCAGTCTCATTTATATGATTCAAGTCAATGGATTATCTGCTTCCGCCTGCCCACCAAACATTTTCACTATACACATATTGTCCGTTTCCGTATGCTGCTTTCACTTCGGCATTCGTTGTTGTGTCGCTATTGCCATAAGGACAACGTAATGGGAAAGAGTTTGGATTTTTTAGCTCAATAAAGTTTTCGCCTAGTCCTTTCATTCTGCGAACATCATTGTAAGATTCTGTCGCTTCACCTGAAGCTCCCCATAATGCGAAGTATTTTTGAGTCATTGTTGTTTTCAAAGGTTCAGCTGTATATTTGGCCTCTATCGTATTGTCAAAGTAACTTTCGGCTTCAGCTTCCGTAATACTGCTTGCTGCATTGATGAGTGTTTTGCCCAACTCTTTTCTTGAAATAGTAAAGCTGTTTTCCGCATTTAACAGTCCAGCCACTACTGCATCTTTTAATGCACTTTTAGCATCACGTTCCAATCTGCACAGAGCTTCTGCTTCCAGGAATTTTAATTCATGATAACTCAACAACAGTGTTGGTGCTGATATAGAATACATAAATAAAGAAGTTCCATATTGGGAAGTGCCTTGTTCTGGTGTACCGTTAGGCGCATATACGGCGTTGTCTGCGGTTCCCGGAGCTTGTTCTTTTCCGGAGGTACCCTGTTTAGTGATGAAAGCTCTGGACAGACGTGGGTCATTGTATTCTGCCAGTTTGCTTCTCATGCTTTCGCTTGCACCTAATCCGGCACGTGCCACAAAGAAACCATAAAGCGGATTTATGTTATTAGCGTCATATACGTCGAATGCTGCTTGTTCTTCTGCGCTTTCGAAAGAGTTATTTACATATTCCAACACCTTCTCCATATCCGCGTCTTTGTTGGCAGATCTTTTAAGAAGATGCATCGTGTAGCGTGCTTTCAGACCATATGCTAACTTAAGCCATTTTTCAGCATCACCCTGGTACAGCAAATCTTGAGCTTCCGGGTCTATCAGATCTTCTTTCTGTAAGTCTGCAATGGCATCATCCAGATATTGCATTGCTTGGGTATAGATTTCTTCTTGCTTATCCATTTTAGGAGTTAGGTAAACAGGAGAACCGTTTTCGTCAATTAATGCAGCCTGACTACATGGAGCATCTCCAAACATATCGGCTATCAATGCGCAATTATAAGCAGCCAACACTTCAGCCATACCCTTGGTTACATAATTCCCATGGTCTATGCCTCCCTCGCTGCATTGATTGATAATGATACGGGCGGATTTCAATGTTGAATACAGACCATTCCATGTATTGTTGAAAGTGGAAGATGAGGTCGGTTCGCTCTCTCTGGTTTCTGCATAATACAATTGGTTGTCAACACCTACTTCATATTCAATGTAAGCAGATAGATAAGTATTGAAATCACCTCCTGCATTGGAAAATGCAGTAGAGGTTATCACATCTGTCAGAATGAATCTTGCGGCTACGCTTTGCGTATGGCCGTGGTCCTTGTTGATTCTATCCATTGCATCTTCCGAGCATCCGGAAAAAACAACTGATAAAACAGTAGCGGCAAAAATACCTTTAATTATATTATATGTTTTCATCTTTCTTTTTAGCTAATTAGAATTTTACATTAAATCCAAAACCATAGCTGGCTGTTCCCGGAAGAGAGAAACGTTCGAATGCACCTCCCATGTTGTCATTACCTTGTGAAGCTTCCGGATCGAAACCTTTCATTTCAGACCAAACCAAAATGTTGCGGGCAAAAACATTAACGTTCACATTCAGCCATTTCTTTGAGAAAACCGGATAACTTACAGATAATTCACGCAATTTGATATAAGAATTATCATAAATGTAAGATTCGTCAATTGATCTTCTTCTGGTGAAATATGCTTGAGCATCTGTTACTTTTATATCATTGGGGGCATAGATTGAATTACCATCCGCATCTTTTCCTGTTTCTTTAACGGAGTTTTCCACAATGAATTCGGTATTACGCATATCACCAGATAATTTGCTCACACCGTAATAGTTCATTTCACCTGCGGTACCACTATACATCTGTCCTCCTTGTTTCCAGTCGAATACTGCAGAAATACGGAACTTGTACAATTCGATATTTGTATTGAAACCTAAACGGAAGTCAGGAGATACAGTTCCGATAACCGCATCTTCTCCCTGCATGGGAAGTCCGTTTTTGTCTACTACAATCTTGCCTTCGTCATTACGCATATAGCTTTTTCCATAGATCACAGGGAACTTGTCACCAATTCCGGCACGTACCTGCGGAGTTACAAATCCTCCTAACATAATACTTTCTACTCCTGGAGCCAATTCGTCTACGTAATTGTCGATTTTGGAGAAGTTGAAAGCGAAGTCGAGTTTGAAGTTTTTGGTATCTACCGGAGATACGCCCAATGTCAACTCGTGGGTATTTGTGTGGATTTTACCTCCATTCATTATCATACTTGAGGCTCCGGTTGAACCTGCCAAAGGAACTTCGAATATCTGATCTTTCACATTCTGACGTGAATAGGTATAATTCAAGGTTACCAGTCCGTTTAAGAAAGTAAGATCTGCTCCCAGTTCGTATGATTTTGTATTTTGTGGTTTTAAGTTAGGGTCATATACCTTATAATATGGAATGTAAGCCATTGCTCCATTAATTGGATAAACAATAGGATTTCCCATATAGAAGCCGCCACCATAAGACGGAGTATAATAATAACTTTGAGTATAATCACCGGCCATACCAACTTCTGCATAAGAAGCACGTATCTTACCGAAAGTCAATATGTTATTCTTCAGGGGAGCCAGTTCGGTGAAGATGAATCCTAATGACACTGAAGGATAAGTGAAAGAACGGTTGTCACGTGGCATGCTTGAAACAATATCGTTACGTATACTTCCACTTAGATAGAGCATGTTTTTCCATGCTACTGACAAGTTGGCGAAATTACCTACCGTTCGTTTCTTGTTGTATTGGCTTTCGTTGGAGAATACAGAAGCATTATTCAGATGATTCCATCCGGGGAAATTGAAATTCATGCTATATGCGTATTCATATTTTGTCTTTTTATCCACAAACTCATTACCAATCAATGCATCCAAGGTCCATTCTTCGTTGATATTCCATGTGTAAGCGGCAGTTAACAGTGAGTTTAATTCATTAACAGTGTAATGGTACTCTGAATCTTCACCTGTAGGTGCCCAAGTACTTCCATATCCGTAGATTTCTGAATAATTGGTAGTGTAAGCGTCATCACCGATCTGGTATTTAATATCCAGTTTGTGGTTGTCTGTTCCAAATTTAGTGGTGTATTTCACGAAAGCATTTCCGAAGAAACGTTGTGAACGTTCGGAGAACTGGTTATTGTCAACTGCCCAATATGCATCGTCGATCCAGCTGTCGCGATATGTATTTTGTGTGTAAGGGTCGCCTTCTATGTGAGAAGGAATACCGGCCATATTATAGCTGACGGGTGCATTATAGATCGTAGCAACCACACTGGTGTTGGCTGTAGACTGTTTGGAGATTTTTGAAGTCACAAAGTTTCCATTAAATCCGGTAGTCCAGTTAGGATGGAGTTGTGCTTCGGCAGACATTTTCACGTTATATCTATCCATACCGGTTGATGGAACGATACCATTACTGGTGGTGTTACCCAAAGAAAAGGAGTAGTTACCTTTGTCGAATCTCTGGGCTACATTGACGTTATTGCTCCAAGATACACCTGTTTCAAAAAAGTCCTTCATGTTGTTATATGCTTGTGGAGTAGCCCACGGATTCATGCCGGCAGCTGCAAGTTGAGGAACATAGTATTTTCCGGACTGTTTACCATATTGGCTGGTGTAACTGTTGTCTGTATTTCCTCCGTAGGTAGGGTCGTTAGCTAATTCGGAAATCTTAGGACCCCATGCGAAAGGAGATGACGGATCGAAAGTACCGCCTGAACCTTGTGCATATTCTTGTTGCAATTCCGGAAGAGTTGAAATCTTATCAAAGGAAAGGTTGGTACTGAAAGTTATAGTAGGTTTCCCTTTATCTGCTCCTTTACCACTTTTGGTAGTGATAACGATAACACCATTGGAAGCTCTCATACCATACAAAGCAGAAGCGGCTTGTCCCTTTAATATATTGATACTTTCTATATCATTAGGGTCAATGTCGACAGCACGGTTAGCATAGTCCGTTCCATACGCTCCATCGGTAAGAGAAGTGCTCACATCTGCGGTAGAAGCGATAGGCATGCCATCAATTACATACAACGGAGTATTGTCTCCAGTGAAAGAACGAGAACCGCGAATCGTAATCTTTGAAGAAGCACCCGGCATACCTGATGATGGGGTGATGTCAATACCTGATACTTTTCCTTGTAAGGCTCCCGCTAAATCTGTATTAGCAGCACGTGTCAACGCATCCGATTTGACATCTTGTACGGCATATCCCAATGCTTTCTTTTCGCGTGAAATACCCATAGCGGTAACTACTACTTCGTCTAGCTTTTGGGCGTCAGCCTTTAATACAACTCTCAAATTTGGTTTAATAGCCACTTCTTGTGTTTGCATTCCGATATACGAAATCTGCAAAGTCTTTGCAGAACTAAATACAACTATAATATGTTGATTACTAACAATATATATGATGTTTGCTTTCCTTCGAAAATAAATTTTTGTTGTAGTTATTATGCAGATTATCAATATATTAAGCACCTACCAAACATATTAATTTACTGATTTATGATACCAGATTTCTATCAAAAATAGGGCATAACCATCTATTAATTAATTATTTAAGTTCTTATCTTATATGATATAAGCTAAAACTTATTTGTAAGCGTCTCCGCGATTCTATCTTGTCGCCCTTTTTTCATTCTTATATTTTTGCTATGTATAAAAATGAAGCATTATGGATTTAGCAGAAAATCGATTTGGAAAAACTTGGAAACATTTCCTTGAAGTATTGAAAGTAGACTACAATTGTTCTTTAGCCGATGTTTGCCGCGATCAGCATACCACTTTTGGTGGTATGAGTTCCTGGATGTCCAGACGGGGCTATAGCGTTAAACAAGCCAAGGCAGATGTGGTCCGTGATTATTATGGCGGCGTTGAACCCTCCCAACCGACAACTTCCTCTCCTTCATTCACTCAAATAGCACCCGCCATGTTGTCGGAAGAAGAGTTTAGTCTTGCCGGGATCACAATCACCTTTAACAGTGGAACCACCATTTCGGTCAAACGGGCCACACCCGGTGGTGTTATTAAAATGTTGCGCGATTACGAAAGAAAGGAGGGAGATCCATGTATTCTCTAACATCAGCCAATCGCTACTCTCTGTACCAGGGCTTTGTTCGTATGAACCTTGGCATTGACGGTTTATTCAAAATTATACGATCGGAAATGAAGGACTTGTCTCCCGTTTCCGGAGATATCTTTTTATTCTTTGGTAAAAACCGACAAAGTGTAAAAATACTGCGTTGGGATGGCGATGGCTTTCTTCTGTACTACAAGCGCCTCGAAGGTGGAAGTTTTGAGTTACCGACATTTAACCCCAATACAGGCAACTACGAGATTTCTTATCAGGTTTTGTCTTTTATTTTAAATGGAGTGTCATTAAAGTCTGTACGGTTGAGAAAACGTTTTAGGATCTAATTCAACATTCTGATTATTAGACATTTGCGCTAAAGATATCATCCGGTTTATTTGGCCAATTCGTTGATTTTTTATATCTTTATGCCATGAAAAAGGATGAGATCATAGAGTTATTGAAGGAACAAATCAAGGGATTACGAGATGACAACAACAGACTCTTGGACCAAATAGATGCTTTGATAAAGGAGGTTTCTTCCCTTAAAGAGGCACTCCTTCAAAAAGGCGAATCTCTTAGCAAGCAACAGCGCCTTACTAAGGGACTCGCCAAACTTGTATCCAACACATCCGAACGGCAACAGGCTCCCCAATCTGCCATATCCGAAGAAGAGCGGCAGAAGATAGAAGCGGAAAAAGCAGATAAGCGTAAAGCAAGAAAGAATAATGGGGCCAAACGTGACATGCATTATGAGATGGAGGAAGAAGAACATGTCGTTTATCCCGATGATTCCGATTTTGACATCAATAAGGCCCGGTTGTTTACCACTGTTCCCAGAATATGCGTCCGCTATGAATGTGTACCCATGCGCTTCATCAAGCATGTCTACAAGATACACACCTATACGCAAGAAGGTCGCCTGTTTGAGGGAAAAACACCGGCTTCGGCCTTCTTGAATTCCAGCTATGACGGTTCATTTATTGCCGGATTGATGGAATTACGTTATATACAATCGCTACCTGTTGAAAGAATCATCAACTACTTCGAGAGTCATGGCTTTACGCTGAAGAAACCTACGGCTCATAAGTTGATAGAGAAAGCCTCAAACCTCTTCGAAAATCTTTATAAGTGCATCCGGCAGACAGCTTTGAGTGATCCTTATAAGGCAGCCGATGAAACCTATTACAAAATACTCGTCCCGGAAAAGAACAGCAAGGGAAAAGGAGTCAGGAAGGGATATCTTTGGGTGGTTGTCGGCATAAACACCAGGATGATATACTTGCTCTATGATGACGGCTCCCGGTCTGAAAGAGTTATTCTTAACGAATTAGGCAGTTGCAAAGGTATCATACAAAGCGATGGTTACTCACCTTACCGGAAGCTCGAAAGCGATGCTTATCCCAATATCACACGCATCCCGTGCTTGCAACATATAAAACGGAAATTTATAGATTGCGGTGAGAAGGACCCGGATGCAAAAAGGATCGTGGAGCTGATAAACGCACTTTATCAAAACGAGCATAAGCATAAAGTTGGGGTTGAGGGATGGACGGTAGAACAGAATCTTATGCATCGAAAAAAGTATGCGCCGGACATACTCGGAGAAATAAAAGATGTGCTTGATGAAATAGAAGAACGGGGGGATTTGTTACCTAAGAGCGAACTGCAGGAAGCCATTACCTATCTTCGCAATGAGTGGAATGCAGTGGTGGACATCTTTAATTATGGTGACACTTATCTGGACAACAATATGGTTGAACGGATGAACCGGTACATATCCTTATCAAGAAAAAACTCATTGTTCTTCGGCAGCCATAAGGGGGCCGAACGAGGCGCCATACTCTATACGATAGCACTCACTTGTAGGATGCATAAAGTGAATCTATTTGAGTATCTCACGGATGTGATAAACAGAACAGCCGAATGGCAACCGAACACACCAATTGAAAAATACAGGGAACTGCTTCCTGACAGATGGGAAAAGGCTAATGACTAAAAAGGGATCATTAGCCTTTTTATTTTAATACACTATATAGAATCGCGGAGACGCTTACACTTATTTCCATCTTAACTGTTGAAGATGGTTTTCTTGTTCTAAATTATATCCAATAATTATTGACTATAATAATATATTCATTAGCAAACGGTAATCTAAGAAAAAGAAAAACTCCAGATGAAAAAATGCATATTTTATTACTGTATATTTTAAAATATGCAGGGGTGGATTCAAATATCCTCCAAAATCGCAGAGAATATGATTGATGAATATTTATATTGGATGGTTATATGCTTTTTCTGTATCAAAGAGATTGTGTAATTACATCTAATTATGCAAAAAGAGGTATTTATCATTTATCTGATGCTAAAATGAAAGAATCCCAAATACCGGATTTTAATAGCTATTAGAGGCTGTCAAGTTTATAAATTAGCTTTTAATCCTTTCCTTTTAAAGAAAGCAAGGGCTTCTCTACGACCAATGACTCGTTCCTTTTAAAGGAACGCTTTATTCCTTTAAATGGGACGAGTGATAATATTCGTAATTATGATGTATCTTTAGATTATATATATGCGTTTTCGGAACTTATATTGCATATTCTTTCATTTAATTATACACACTTTCTTCTATTAGAGAAAATTATACCTTCCATTTCTATAACCAAATCTTAAAAACAGAACACTTTCGTTTAGTTTTTGTGCTTATTATTATTTTTTTGATGAGGCAGTTTTCTCAAGATCACGCACCACTGTAATATCCATAATATTCGCATATACCTGCGTAGTCTTTACACTTTTATGTCCTAACAGTTTTTGTACAGTAGTTATATTGGCACCATTATATAATAATAAGGTAGCATTTGTATGACGGGCGGTGTGAAACGATACACGTTTATCAATTTTAGCCAAGCCTGCCAATATGTTTAATTCCTTATTAATATTAGAATTGTCTTTCAACTTGAAAAAACTATTGAGGTCATCTTTATAGCGTTGCAATATCTGGATTCCTTTACCCTCAAATAATAAATATAAAGGAAGGCGTACCTCCATACCTGTTTTGACAGATTTGTATATTATCCAAGTCTCCTGATGGAACTCAACAATATTTGCAGAGGTCAGATTAGTGAAATCAGAATATCGTAATCCAGCATAACAGCAAAATAAAAAAGCATCTTTTGTTTTTTGCAGTCTCGTATATCTTCCAGTCAGCTGCAAATTCTCAAATTTGTGTAACTCTTCCGGAGCTAAGTGTGTATGGCTTCCTTCTATACTTTTAATTTTATATTTTCTAAAGGCATACTTCTGTATATCCATATACTCCTTATTTATTGCAACATTAATATATCGTTTCAGATGCTTCATGTGCTTGGCAATAGTATTAAGGTGATAACCTTTAGATTGCAGGTAATTATCAAATGAAGACACAAACTCAAATGTCAAATCGGTAAATAATACCTCTTTCTTGAATTCCTGAAGTAATTCAAGCGTGGAAAGGTGATTTTGACGGGTACTTTCTTTCAAAGAAGAATTGGCTATCTCCTCTTTAAAAAAAGTCAAAAACGACCTTCCATTGCTTAGAGGTTTATCAATCGAATTTTTTAATAAATCTAACGATATGGACTTTCCCTGTTGCCATAGTCCAAGTTCTGTTTGCTCAATAGCTGCTATATTTTCATATAACATACGATTCAAAACATTCGCATTAGGATGATTCTTCACCATTTTTCGTTTGGTATCCCACTGTTCCGGTTTGAGATATATTTTGGTGGAGAAATACATCTTTTTCCTGTTCAGATAGGCTTCTACCTGAACTAATGCCATTCCTCTTTTATTCAATCTCTTCTTTCTGTTAAACACAAGGTTGTAACTGATCTTTTCCATACTTTCATTTTTTAATTAATAATAGAACAAATTAGACGTAATTCTGTGCTATATCAGAGGCGAATAAGCATTAATATCTCTAAAAAATAAATCTTCAAATCACTTGGTATTCACAAAACTTTAAATTAAATGCCACTTTTTTATTCGCTTTTTCACGAAAAAAGCAAAAAGAATGGCTTTCAAAGGTGTTTTATGACTAAAAACGAGTAAAAGAAATATTAAAAGAGGCATTTTGCTTATGCAAAGTGTCAATTGCTATTTTAGCAATCAAAGCTTTTGGTTGAAAAAAATATGCTTATCGGCATAAATACAGCTTGTAAAATAACAAAATGTTATATTTGCAACCTTTTTTTATTAATATAATTGCTAGTTTCAGTTTTATTAATATATTTGCAAATTGTTAGAGTAAAGATACAAATAATGTAAAGTTAAACTTTAAGAGAGAATTTATGAAAAGAAAATTAATGCTGTTATTGGCATGCCTTTTTGTGGGCATAGGCCTAGTAACTGCCCAGACTCAAAAGGTCACAGGCGTTGTGATTTCTGAAGAAGACGGGCAACCAGTTGTTGGTGCTTCTGTGTTGGTAAAAGGTACCACCCAAGGTACAATCACAGATGTAAATGGTAATTTTAATTTGTCAAATGTACCAAGTTCTGCAAAGACTTTGCAGATTTCGTATATTGGTATGCAGACACAAGAAGTGGTGATCAAACCAACTTTAAAAGTTGTGCTAAAGTCTGATTCCCAAAATCTAGATGAGGTTGTAGTGACAGCTATGGGGATTAAGCGATCGGAAAAATCCCTAGGTTATGCCGTATCTAGTGTGAAGGGAGATGAAATAACTAAAGCACGTGAAAGTAATGTACTTAACTCTTTGTCTGGTAAGATTGCGGGACTGCAAATAGCCCAATCATCTGGTACGGTAGGTGGTAGTTCAAGTATACAGATTCGTGGTGCCTCTTCTATTGGTTCCGTTTCTTCTCCTTTATTTATTATTGACGGGCTTCCAATTGACAATGGTTCTTATAATCCTGACAGAACTAATGGTATAGTCGATGTTGGTAACCGTGCAGGGGATATCAATTCAGACGATATTGAATCTATCAATGTATTGAAAGGAGCAGCTGCAACTGCATTGTATGGAGCGCGTGCAAAGGATGGTGCTATTGTTATTACTACAAAGAAGGGAAAAAAGAACTCTCCGGTATTTGTAACAGTAAACTCTTCTACACGATTTGAAAATGTACTGAAGTTACCTGATTTTCAAAATGAATATGCACAAGGTAGTTATGGCGTATATAATGTGAAAATGTTGAATGGTTGGGGACCGAAGATTTCATCGGTACAAGATCAACAGTTTACAGATTACAAAGGTGACAAAGTGACTTTGAAAGCAAATCCTGATAATGTAAAGGATTTCTATGAAACTGGAATGAGTTATATTAATAATGTATCAGTTGCGGGGGGTGGTGAAAAGGCGGACTTCCGTTTGAGCTTTACTTCTACTAATCAGACTGGTGTTGTACCTGGATCTGACTATAATAAATACGCTTTTTCTGTCAATGCGGGTATGAATTTTACTAAGAACTTCACAGGTCGTATTTCTGCTCAATATATACGTTCCGACTCTGAAGGTCGTCCAGCGCAAGGTGCAAATGATAGTAACCTACTGATTCCATTGATTAATGGATTGCCGAGAACTATTGATATACATGATATTCAAAAGAATTGGGTGGATGAGAATGGAAAGCAAATCACATTAGATCCGGAAGGTAAAAGTAATAATCCATATTGGATTATTAATAAGAATAAGTTTACCAATAATTTAGATCGTATGATTGGTAATATCACATTGACTTATAAACCGATTGAAGGACTGACTATCACCAATAATGCCGGAACAGATTTTTACACAGAAGGAAGGCGTAAGGTATATGCAAAAGGTACTGTAGGAGCCTTGAACGGAAAGTTCCAGACTTGGAATTTGTATAAAAGAATTATAAATAATGACTTAATGGTTTCTTACGAGAAGACTTTTGCAAATGACTATCATTTTAAGGTAATGATGGGGCATAATCTCTATCAGGAGGAATGGAAGAATGAAAATGTGCAGGCGCAGAATCTGGTTGTTGATGGGCTATACACATATACTAATGCGAAGTCTACTACTCCGGTAAATTATTATGAAAAGAAACGTCTTGTTGGTTTATATGGAGATATTAGTTTGGGATACAAAGATATGCTTTTCGTAAATGTAACAGGACGTAATGACTGGTCGTCTACTCTACCGATCAATAATCGTTCCTATTTCTATCCTTCCATAAGTGGTAGTTTTATTTTTACGGAGTTGATGGAAAACAAAGATATTCTGAATTTTGGTAAGGTTCGTTTGAGTTATGCTAATGTGGGTAGTGATGAAGATCCGTACAATTTGGCATTTAAATATACTCCCGCTAGTACTTACTTTTTGCAATATCTGGGTAATGTTAACACTTTCCCCCATATGGGATTAGTTGGCTTTACGGGACCTCGTGTCTTACCAAATGAGAATTTGAAGCCGCAAAATCAAAGTTCTTTTGAAGTTGGAGCTGATTTGCGTTTCTTCGGTGGAAAAATTAGGTTAGATATGACTTATTATAGCAATATTACAAAGAATCAGATTGTAAGTATTGATGTCCCATTGTCAACAGGCTACTTTGCCAATAATATTAATGCCGGGAAGATTGCCAATAAAGGTGTTGAAGTAACTTTGGGGTTGACTCCTGTGGAAACACGTGATTTTAAATGGGACCTGGATGCAACATTTGCTTCAAATAAGCAGACAGTGGAGGAGTTAGCTGAAGGACTTGATGAATATACGTTAACGAGTGGACTGAGCGGTTTACAAATTAAGGCTGCTAAAGGAGATTCGTTTGGCTTGTATGGCACGGGTTGGAAACGTGATGACCAAGGAAATTATGTGATTAATTCTAAAACAGGTTTGAGAGAAACTGTTAATAACGTGCGTTTAGGAGATGTATATCCTGATTTTACGATGGGAATCAACAATACATTTACTTATAAGGGAGTTACCTTGAGTTTCTTGATTGATATCCGTCATGGAGGTTCTTTGTATTCAGAGACTGTAGCTAATTTAAGAAGTAGCGGTTTGGCTGCTGAAACAATAGCTCACCGTGAAGATGCTTCCTTTATTGAGCCGGGTGTAATCCTTCAGGATGATGGAACATATAGACCTAATGATGTTCCTGTGAAAAGTATGCAGGATTATTGGCAGCATATATCCAATTCTAGTAATAATGAAGGGAATATCTATAATGCATCATTTGTAAAACTCAGAGAGGTACAGTTGTCTTATAGCTTCCCACGCAAATGGTTCAAGAGCTTTTTTGTTAAATCATTGGATTTAGGTTTTGAGGCACGTAACTTATGGATTATTAAAGATCATGTGCCACATATTGATCCGGAAGCTAACTTCTTCGGTCCTTCTCAGATTGGGGGTGGTGTAGAGTTTAACAGCATACCTTCTACCAGAAGTTTTGGATTTAATGTCAGATTAACATTGTAAGATTTAAACGAATATGATAATGAAAAAGAAAATATTAACATACGCATTGAGCGCTTTGGCATGTTTAACTTCATGTAGCGATTGGCTCGATATTAACCATGATCCCAATACTGCCGAGAAAGTTGATCCCGGGTATTTGTTTAACTATGTAGCTGTAAACTGGGCTGGAACACGCACTGGTGGTGACTTTTATATTCCTTTATCTATGAGTTCGCAGTGTCAAGTTGATGGTGGACTTGATTACGGTGGCTGGGATGAATCTGTATATACTATTTCTCCTTATAGTACAGGGAATGTCTGGAAACATTATTATTCTGTAGGTGGCAATAATTTGATGTTAGCTATTAAAAATGCAGAAGAGTCAGAACCGGTGAATCACAATGCTATTGCGCAGTGTAAGATTCTTTTGGCTGAGCATATGTATGAGGCAACGATGTTGTGGGGAGATATTCCTTTCACAGAATCCTGGAACGGAACAATTAAATATCCGAAATTTGATTCTCAGGAAAGTGTATTGAATGGTGTTTTGTCATTACTTGATGAGGCATTACAGCTTATAGATCTGAATGATGCTAATGCAATTGATGAGTACGATATCTATTACAAAGGTGATATGAACAAATGGATGACTTTGGCAAAGTCTTTAAAATTCAGAACATTGATGGTTATGGTAGATAAAGACCCTTCTAAGGCTGCTGCTATTGGTACGTTGCTGCAGGCTGGAGGAATGGTTGCATCAGCAGCGGACAATTTGGTATTTCCTTACTCTACAGATCCGGGTAACCAGAACCCTAAATATGAACTTATAGAATTGGTTGGGGGGACACAAATATTGTTCTTTGCCAGCAATTATATGTTGAAACCGATGCAAGAACGTAATGATCCCCGTATTCCCTGTTATTTTGAACCGGGTGCGGATGGTGTATACCGGGGGTTGGGTAATAGAGAGGCTGCAAAGACGGATGATGAAGAAAATCTACTGTCATCTGTTGTAAGCAACTACCTTTTCAGAAGAGACGCTCCGGAATTGATTTATTCTTGTCAAGAACAGCTACTTTTGGAAGCAGAAGCTTATGCGCGCGGATTAGGAGTTGCTCAAAATCTGTCGAAAGCTAATGAACTGTACCTGAAAGGAATTCGTGAAGCATGTGCTTTTTATGGAGTTGCGGAATCCGATATTGATACATATGTTACAGGTTTACCGGAATTGACAACGATGACCCAGGAAAAAGCTCTGTATGAGATTCATATGCAGCAATGGATTGATTTGATGGATCGTCCGTTTGAGGAGTTTGTACAATGGAGGCGATCTGGTACTGCCGGAAACGAGGTCCCGACATTGCAAGTCCCGGAAGATGCAACTTCAAAAGAATTGATCAGAAGATGGGAATATAGTCCTGAAGAAATGACAGCTAATATTAATGCACCGAAAGAATCTCCGAAAATCTGGGAAAAACTATGGTTTGATTTATAATTGAATTACCATAAATGATACGAAAAAGAGGACAATAAAACATTGTCCTCTTTTTTTTTGTTATATTTGCGCCCACATTATTATATATAATAGAAGTAAAGAATGAAAGAATTTGTAATATCCGAAGCCAAAGTAGAAACAGCAGTGCTTGTAGGACTCATCACACAGACGCAGGATGAGCGTAAAACAAACGAGTATCTGGATGAACTGGCTTTCCTTGCCGAGACGGCTGGGGCGGAAGTTGTGAAACGATTTACACAGAAGTTGCCGACGGCTAACTCTGTGACTTATGTTGGAAAAGGAAAGTTGGAAGAAATCAGACAATATATCCATGACGAAGAGGAAGCAGAACGTGAAGTAGGAATGGTCATCTTTGATGATGAGCTTTCTGCGAAACAGATTCGTAATATTGAAGCTGAACTGAAAGTGAAGATACTGGACCGTACTTCACTGATTCTTGATATATTTGCCATGCGTGCGCAGACAGCCAATGCGAAGACACAGGTAGAACTGGCACAGTATAAATATATGTTGCCGCGTTTGCAGCGGCTTTGGACTCACTTGGAACGCCAGGGAGGTGGTTCCGGTGCCGGTGGTGGCAAAGGTTCCGTGGGACTTCGTGGTCCGGGTGAAACACAGCTTGAGATGGACCGCCGTATCATCCTGAACCGTATGTCATTGCTGAAAGAACGTCTGGCGGAGATTGACAAGCAGAAAGCTACCCAACGCAAGAATCGCGGACGCATGATACGTGTTGCACTGGTTGGTTATACCAATGTGGGAAAATCAACCATGATGAATCTTCTCTCCAAGAGTGAAGTGTTTGCGGAAAACAAACTGTTCGCTACTTTAGACACTACTGTGCGCAAAGTGATTATCGATAATCTACCGTTCCTGTTGTCAGATACAGTAGGGTTTATTCGCAAGTTACCTACCGACTTGGTAGAATCTTTTAAATCTACCCTGGATGAGGTACGTGAAGCAGATTTGCTTGTGCACGTAGTCGATATTTCCCACCCCGGATTTGAGGAACAGATTGAGGTGGTGAACAAGACCCTGGCAGAGATTGGAGGCAGTGGCAAACCTATGATACTTGTATTTAATAAAATAGACGCTTACACCTACGTGGAGAAAGCGCCGGACGACCTTACCCCCCGAACAAAGGAAAACTTAACACTCGAAGAACTGATGAAGACGTGGATGGCAAAAATGGAGGATAACTGCCTCTTTATTTCCGCCCGCGAACGAATCAATATAGACGAACTGAAAAATGTAGTTTATCAGCGAGTGAAAGAATTACACGTTCAGAAATATCCCTATAACGATTTTCTTTATCAGACCTACGAAGAAGAGGAAGAATAATCAATATGCTAATGTGCTGATGTGCCAATTGGTTGCGCGTACTGCATCAGAATTGGCACATTGGCATATGGGCACATTAACACATTATTAAGATGAAAGACTATCGTAGATTGACTGAAGATGAGATACTTCAGTTGAAGAGCCAGTCATGTCTGGCCGATGATTGGGGAAATGTATCAGTGGCAGAGGGTTTTAATTGTGAGTACGTCCATCATACCCGTTTCTCGGGTGAAGTAAAACTGGGGGTATTCGAAGCTGAATTTACATTGCCGGGGGGAATCAAGAAACATTCGGGATTACGTCATGTGACGTTGCACAATGTGTCGGTGGGTGATAACTGCTGTATTGAGAATATACAGAACTATATTGCTAATTATGAGATTGGCAGTGACACCTTCATTGAGAATGTAGATATTATTTTAGTGGATAGGTTAAGCACTTTTGGTAATGGGGTAGAAGTGGCTGTATTGAATGAAACAGGAGGCCGTGAGGTGTTGATGAACGATAAATTGTCTGCGCACCAGGCATATATTCTTGCACTGTACCGCCATCGTCCCGAGCTGATAAACCGTATGAAATCCATTGCGGATTATTATTCCAATAAACATGCTTCTGCTGTCGGCAGTATTGGCAATCATGTGATGATTCTCAATACGGGCTCGATCAAGAATGTCCGGATTGGTGATTACTGCCATATCTGTGGGACCTGCCGCTTATCCAATGGCAGCGTCAATAGTAATGTGACGGCACCTGTACATATCGGACATGGTGTAATCTGTGATGACTTTATCATCTCTTCCGGCTCTAAAGTGGATGACGGCACGATGTTGACTCGTTGTTTCGTCGGACAATCCTGTAAACTGGGACACAATTATTCCGCTTCCGATTCTTTATTCTTCAGTAATTGTCAGGGAGAGAACGGTGAGGCATGTGCTATTTTTGCAGGTCCTTTCACTGTGACACACCATAAATCTACTTTATTGATTGCCGGTATGTTCTCGTTTATGAATGCGGGTTCGGGGTCCAATCAGAGTAATCACATGTATAAGTTAGGTCCTATCCATCAGGGAACGATGGAGAGAGGAGCGAAGACCACTTCCGATTCATATATCCTGTGGCCGGCACGTGTCGGGGCTTTCTCTTTGGTAATGGGACGTCATGTTAATCATGCCGATACTTCCAATCTTCCTTTCTCTTACCTGATAGAGCAGCGGAATACCACTTATCTGGTTCCGGGAGTTAATTTGAGAAGTGTAGGTACTATCCGTGACGCACAGAAATGGCCAAAGCGTGATAAGCGAAAAGATCCGAACCGGCTGGATTATATCAATTATAACCTGCTGAGTCCTTATACCATTCAGAAGATGTTTAAAGGACGTTCCATTTTGAAAGAATTGAAACGTGTATCCGGTGAAACTTCAGAGATCTACTCCTACCAGAGTGCTAAAATCAAGAACTCTTCTCTGAATAACGGAATTCGTTTTTATGAAATCGCCATTCACAAGTTCTTGGGAAACTCCATCATAAAACGATTGGAGGGTATTAATTTCCAGACCAATGAAGAAATCCGTCAGCGACTGAAACCTGACACGGAAATCGGACTTGGCGAATGGGTGGATGTTTCCGGACTGATTGCTCCCAAGAGTGAAATCGACCGATTGTTGGATGGTATTGAGAATGGAACAGTCAATCGTTTGAAATCCATCAATGCAAGCTTTGCAGAAATGCACGAGAATTATTATACCTATGAATGGACATGGGCTTATCATAAGATTCAGGAATTCTACGGCCTGAATCCGGAAACGATTACAGCACAAGATATCATCGGTATCGTGAAAGCGTGGCAGCAAGCTGTTGTCGGATTGGATAAGATGGTATATGAGGATGCCAAGAAAGAATTTTCGTTGTCTTCCATGACCGGATTTGGTGCTGACGGCTCCCACGACGAAATGAAGCAGGATTTTGAGCAAGTACGCGGTGATTTCGAAAGTAATACCTTTGTGACTGCCGTCTTGAAACATATTGAAGATAAAACAGCTCTTGGAAACGAGTTAATCAAACGGATTGAAGCAATCGAATCATAATAGGAGTGGCAGATGGCGAACTGTGGATGATAAACAGGATATGATAAATAGCAAACTGTAAATAAAATAGTGAGCGGTGAACGGCAGATGTCAATGAATGGCATAGCTTGTTTACCGCTCGTTGTTTATTGTTTATGATTGTCTTTTGCTGTTCCTGCTTTTCTCCGTTATTCATTCTTAATTCTTCATTCATCATTCGCCATTCTTCATTCTTAATTACTACCTTTGCCACACTAACTAACATTACGTAATAAAATAAGAAACTTATGGCAACACCTCCGTTTAAGTATCAGCCCATGTTTGAAAAGGGAAAAGATACAACTGAGTATTATCTGCTTACAAAAGACTATGTATCAGTAAGCGAGTTTGAAGGAAATCCTATCCTGAAAATTGAGAAAGAAGGTTTGACTGCGATGGCTAATGCAGCTTTTCGTGATGTATCATTCATGCTTCGTCGTTCGCACAACGAACAAGTTGCTAAGATTCTGAGTGATCCGGAAGCAAGTGAAAACGATAAGTATGTGGCATTGACTTTCCTGCGTAACGCGGAAGTTGCTTCAAAAGGTGTACTTCCTTTCTGTCAGGACACTGGTACTGCTATTATCCATGGTGAAAAAGGACAGCAGGTATGGACTGGATATTCTGATGAAGAAGCGCTTTCACTGGGCGTATATAAAACATACACTGAAGAGAACCTGCGTTATTCACAGAATGCGCCTTTGAATATGTATGATGAGGTAAATACAAAATGTAACCTCCCTGCACAGATTGACATCGAAGCTACCGAAGGTATGGAATACGAATTCCTTTGCGTAACAAAAGGTGGTGGTTCTGCCAACAAGACATATTTGTATCAGGAAACAAAAGCGATCCTGAATCCCGGTACACTGGTTCCATTCCTGGTTGAAAAAATGAAAGCATTGGGAACAGCCGCTTGCCCTCCTTATCATATCGCTTTCGTGATCGGTGGAACTTCTGCTGAAAAGAACTTATTGACAGTGAAGCTGGCTTCTACTCATTTCTATGATAACTTGCCGACTACTGGAAACGAATATGGCCGTGCATTCCGCGACATCGAACTGGAAAAAGAAGTTTTGGCAGAAGCTCACAAAATTGGATTGGGCGCGCAATTCGGAGGTAAATATCTTGCTCATGACGTACGCATCATCCGTTTGCCTCGTCACGGTGCTTCTTGTCCGGTAGGCTTGGGAGTATCTTGCTCTGCCGACCGTAACATCAAATGTAAAATCAATAAGGAAGGTATCTGGATTGAGAAACTGGATTCAAATCCGGGCGAACTTATTCCTGTAGAACTGCGTCAAGCAGGTGAAGGTGATGTTGTAAAGATCGACCTGAACCGTCCGATGCCTGAAATCCTGAAAGAGCTGACTAAATATCCGGTAGCTACTCGTCTGTCATTGAACGGAACGATCATCGTAGGTCGTGACATCGCCCATGCTAAACTGAAAGAACGTTTGGATCGCGGCGAAGACTTGCCACAATATATTAAGGATCATCCTATTTATTATGCAGGTCCGGCAAAAACTCCGGAAGGCATGGCTTGTGGTTCTATGGGTCCTACTACAGCAGGACGTATGGACTCTTATGTAGAACTGTTCCAAAGTCATGGCGGCAGCATGGTCATGTTGGCAAAAGGTAACCGTAGCCAGCAAGTGACAGATGCTTGTAAGAAATATGGTGGTTTCTATCTTGGTTCTATCGGAGGTCCGGCAGCTATCCTAGCACAGAATAACATCAAGAGCATCGAATGTGTGGAATATCCGGAATTGGGTATGGAAGCCATCTGGAAAATTGAAGTAGAAAACTTCCCTGCATTTATCTTGGTGGATGATAAGGGTAATGACTTCTTCAAACAGTTGAAACCGTGGAATTGCACAAAATAACCGGTTTTAACCTGTTGGGATAAAACTTTAAGAAGAGGCTAAATGCCCTGAATTTATAAAATCCCCTCACTCTGCAATGTAGTGAGGGGATTTCATCTTTTGAGGACTTAAAGACTTTCCGGATATTTATTTTTGTAGTGTAGATATCAGCCTTTCATCATTTGTGATTACTTATTCTGTTCTTTTTTCCATTTTTCATATCTCTTCAATACCTTACTACCATCTTTGTTATACCAACTATAACCATTCCGGCGCTCATGCCCGATTTCCGATATATCATATTTTTTAATGCCGTCACGGTCGCAGAAAAAAGGCCGGTTCGTTTCCAGTTCATAAAAACGTGCCCAGAGAGTTGGACAGTCTTCACAGGGAACCATACGATAGTCTTTTTTACCTTCGCTGTTAGTGAAATATTCCTTCTGTATTCCTTTTATTTTAGACTTTTGGAACCATTTGATTGCTCCTTCTATGGATTTTACAATGTCTGTGGATGGATTAGGAAGTGACATCAACAGCAATACAATATTGTCCGACTCTTGTCCGCTTAGTGACGGAAGTTCATAAGCACGTGCTTTGCAGGGTTCCAAAGTGACACGGTCGTGTTGGGCGCACCATACTGTTAATTCACCATTTTGGCACACCTGCGTTTTGAGTATACACTCTATACCTTTGTTGAATGCATTGCGTGCTTGTTCGCAGATATTGTCAGGAAGAAAAGTATATGGAGCTTTCTTTTCGTATATGCTCCGAAGTTGATTCATGACTCTTACCATTGCATTGTCATTGTAGGTGATTTGTACATAATAACCTTTGGGACGTGGATAAAATTGAGGCCATCCTCCGTTTTCATACTGCGATTTGAGCAGATATTGAATACCGTTCAGCACTCCTTCTTTATATTTCTCTTTCTGTGTAGCCAGATAAAGTCGTGCCAGATATTCTATTTCTGTCGTGGTGGCATTGTTGTCGATTGTGCTTTGGTTGATATCCTCTTTGGCTTTTAGTGCCGCCTTATATTCTTGTTCCGTCAGTTCTGCCGGCATATAGATATTCTTGGGCCAGCCTCCGGTAGTTTGTTGATACAGTAACACGTTGTCACCAATGCGTTGGGCTTCTTCTGTCTTAAAAAAATCATCGTCAAATTTGGGAGCGATGTGTACCCATTCTTTGTAGTTTTGCTGTTTTCTGTAATCTGTTGCTTTTTGGGCTGAGGCATTTGTCAGGATAAAAAGTAATAGTAAGAAAAGACTTAGTTTTCTCATGGCTTTTATTATTTAATGTTTTTATGGTATGCAAATGTAGAAAGAAAGAAAAACAACGATATGTAATAACTGTTTTTTATGCAGTAAAAATTGGGTTAACCTTCCCGATAAGAAGATTAACCCAATAAAAAAATAAATGGAAACTACTTCCTTATTCCAGATACTTCGTAATCTTTCCGCTGATTTGCAACAGGGATATTTCGCAAAGTTTCGTATTGTATTCGGCAGAGAGGATGCGTTCCTCTGCATCTAACAAACTTTTTTGTGCTTCGCGCACCTCAAAACCGGAGAGGTCTCCCTGTATATAACGGTCCATGGCAATATCGTGGTTGTCCTTGGCGGTTATCAGGTTCTGACGTTCCAGATTCAACAATTGGAGATTGTTGCGATAGGCTTGCCATAGGTTACTGAGATCAGAGCGGAGTGCTAACTCCATGTCCTGTCGTTCCAGACGACGATTTTTGAAAGCCAGACTCGCATTTCTCTTTTCGCGGCGGCGATTACCGTCGAATATATTAAAACCGACAGTTATTCCGGCATTGAAACCCAGTTCACCTCTTCTACTGTTTGCGTTGATGTCATACTTGTTGAACGTATATCCATATCCGGTATTTAATTTGAGATATGGATAGTTGCGTGAGTTTATTTTCTTGTAGTCCAATTGGGCAAGTACTGTGTTTTGATCGGCCTTGAGCAAAGAAGCATTGGTTGCTAACGTAGAATTCCACAAATCATCAAATTGCAAGTCGCTGTGTACGTCGATAGTGGAGTCTTTGATAATAATGTTTTGATTGACATTGTTGTTAGCCATCAGTTCATTCAACTGGATGCGTGAAGAATGTAGCAATTCCTGTTGTTTGATGTATTGGGCACTGTCTGCATTGAAATCCACCTTTGCCTGCTGATAATCCAGCCCTGAAAACTTACCGACCAGGTGACTAGCCTCGGCTATGCGCAAGCGCTCTTTGGAAAGTGACATTGCATAATGAAAGTTTTTCAGACGAATCTTCTGCTGGATAAAATTATAGTATTCGGAAGTCAGGGCAGCGATAAAATCTTCAATGGCAATACGCGTGTTGGTTTCCCCCTGACGTTCCAGCTCTTTCAACTGTTTGTAGGTGGTACTGATATTGAATCCGTCGAAAATAGTCCAGTTGAGGTTAAGACCGACATTAACTGTCTGATCGTAGACTCCGTTGTTCTTTGTTATTTCTCCGGTAGCACGCGCCTTGGTCTCAATATTGTCCAGGTTTCCGGTATATCCGGCAGAGAAGTCCAGTGTAGGCAGGTAACCTGCATTTCCCAACGTTGCGTTGTTTTTGCTGATCTGCTCTTCGTTATGGATGATACGTAAAGAGTAATTGTTTTGCAATCCTTCTTCCAGACACTCCTTGAGAGTGAGAACTTGTGCCTTTGCAAAAGAGACTGATAAGAAGGCACATGCAATGGTGATATAAATGATGCGTTTCATGCAAATTCCTTTCTGTTTCATTCTTGTAGTTTTTTGATTCGGTTAGTCGAAATGTAACTGTAAATAGCCGGTACAATGTACATCGTAAGCAGAGTGGATACGACCATACCACCCACTACCGCCGTACCCATGGCAATACGCTGGTTACAACCTTCTCCGGTGGCAAATGCCAGCGGGATAAGTCCCAAAACCGTAGAGGCACTTGTCATCAGAATCGGACGGAGGCGTTGAAGGGCAGCATCTTTGATGGCGCTCATTTTATCCTCTCCGGCTTCCTGTTTCTGATTGGCAAATTCTACAATAAGAATACCGTTCTTCGCCACCAGACCGATCAGCATGATAATACCGATCTGACTGAAAATATTCATCGTAATATCTCCGAAATACATGAAGACCAAAGCTCCGGCAATAGCCAGCGGCACTGTCAACATGATAATCAATGGATCTTTGAAACTTTCAAACTGGGCTGCCAGAATCAGGTAAATCAAAAGGATAGCCAGGATAAAGGCGAACATCAGACTGGAGGAACTTTCACGATATTCTTTCGAGTCTCCCGACAGGGCAGTGCGGAAAGTGTCATCCAATGTTTCTTTGGCAATCTTATCCATTTCATCCAAACCTTGTCCGATTGTTTTGCCGTCTGCCAATCCCGCAGAGATGGTAGCTGACACAAAACGGTTATAACGATACAACTTTGGAGGTGCAATACCGCTTTCCAATTCAATCAAGTTGTCCAGCTGAATCATATCCCCGCTACTGCTACGGACGTAAATAGCTTTCAGGTCGGCCGGTTTGTTTCGTTGTTGGCGGTTGATTTCACCAAGAATTTCGTATTGTTTACCGTTCATATAGAAATATCCCATACGTTGGCCGCTTAATCCATATTGCAGCGTTTGAGCAATGTTTTTGGTACTTACTCCCATAATACTGGCCTTGTCGCGGTTGATCTGAATACGAGCTTCCGGTTTACTGAACTTCAAATCAACGTCCGCCATCTGGAAAACAGGATTCTCATATATTTTAGCCATAAACTTGGGCAACACTTCTTCCAGCTTTTCCAAATTGGTAGCCTGAAGTACATATTGTACAGGCATGCTTCCACGACGTCCGCCGAAAGAAGACTGCTGCTGTACGAATGAACGCGCCATTGTTTTCTTCTGTACCGCTTTTGATATTTTCTCTGCCACATCCATCTGGGTATAATTACGTTCATTCATATCCTTCAGCGTGATGCGCACGTTTCCGCTACCGCTGGATACACGGGCAGTTACAGCCTCTGCATCAGGCAGAATGGAGTCTACCAGTTGATTGATGTCTTCTGTGTAATCCCTGATATATTCATAGGTGACGCCTTCCGCTCCTCGTGTATTGATACTGATTTGCGAACGGTCTTCAAGTGGGGCCATTTCCGCAGGAACTGCATTCCACAGAATACCAATCAGGCAAATGGTGATGAAAGTAAATGGAAGAGCGATCCAGCGTTTACTAAGAAAAGCGGCAAGCGAACGGCTGTATAGCCGGTTCATTCCTTCAAAGAACGGTTCTGTTTTTGCATAGAACCAACTTTGTTTTTCCCGTTTAATGAGTAACTTCGTTGCCAACATCGGAGTGAAAGTCAATGCGGCAAATGAGGATATAATCACCGAACCTGAAATTACGATACTGAACTCACGGAATAATCGTCCCGTCATTCCATCCATAAAGACGATAGGGAAGAATACCGCTACCAGCGTAATAGTGGTGGAAATAACGGCAAAGAAAATTTCTTTGGCTCCTTCTATTCCCGCTTCTTTCGGGGCCATTCCTTTCTCTATACGGATGTAGATATTTTCCGTCATAACGATGGCGTCATCTACCACCAGTCCCACCGATAGTACGATGGCGAGCATGGAAAGCACATTGATGGAGAATCCTGCCAGATACATAACGAAGAAAGCACCGATAAGGGAAACAGGGATTACGATACAAGGCACCAACGTGACGCGCCAGTCACGCAGGAAGAGGAAGATAATGATGATTACGAGTACAAAAGCTTCATATACAGTGGACTTAACCTCATTGATAGACGCACGGATAAACTTGGTATTATCAAAACCATAATTATAGTGTACATCTTCCGGCAAGTCTTTTTTCATTTGCTCCATACGTTGGTATACAGCATCCGCAATCTCAATGTGGTTGGCTCCCGGCTGTGGAATGACTACGACACCCACCATAGGAACGCCGTTCATCTTCATATAACTCTTAATATCAGCCGGCCCCAGTTCAGCACGTCCGATATCACTGAATCGTACAATACGGTTATTCTCTTCTTTGACAATCAAGTCATTGAATTCATCTGCGGTATGCATCAATCCTAGTGTACGGATCGTCAACTCGGTGGTATTTCCTTCGATACTACCTGAAGGAAGTTCCACATTTTCGTTATCTACAGCGTTTTTAACATCGACGGGAGTGATACCGTAGCCTGCCATCTTTACCGGGTCGAGCCAAAGGCGCATGGAGTAACGTTTCTCTCCCCAGATAGACACACTACTTACATCGGAAATAGTCTGTAATTGTTCTTTCACAGTCAGATCCGCTATTTCACTTAACTCCAACAAAGAACGTTTGTCACTTTGAAGGGCAACCATCAAGATAGGCATGGCATCGGCATCCGCTTTTGAAACTGTCGGTGGGTCACAGTCGCGAGGCAGATAACGTTGGGCACGTGAAACCTTGTCACGTACGTCGTTGGCCGCTGTTTCCAGATCGACGGACAATTCAAATTCTACAGTGATACGGCTTTGCCCCTGCTGGCTCACACTGGACAAAGAACGGATACCGGGAATACCGTTGATATTCTGTTCCAACGGTTCAGTTATCTGGTTTTCGATAACGTCGGCATTAGCTCCCGGATAAGAGCAGCTGACAGAAATAATCGGATTATCTACCGACGGATATTCGCGGACACCCAAATAGTTGTATCCGATGAATCCGAAAAGGAGGATAATAATCGTTAATACTGTGGCTAATACCGGGCGACGTATACTTAATTCGGAGATGTTCATTGATTTATGATTTCTGATTTCTGAATTATGATTTCTGAGTTATGGATTGAAGATTTCTGATTTTTGAATTCTGATTTCTGATTTCTGAATGTTTGCTGGATTCTGCTGACTTATAAATCATAAATTATTTGGCTTTATAAATCATAAATCAGAATTCATAAATCATAAATTCTCATTCTTCAATATTGTCAAGTGTTACGGCGAGTCCGGTACGGAGTTGCAATGTTCCTGAAGTGATGATTGTGTCTCCTACGTGCAATCCTCTAATCACTTGCACTTCAGATGCGGTGCGGATACCGGTAATAATATCCACCGGTTCGGCCTTTCCTGATTTATACAGATAGACTTTATCTTTACCCATTTCCGGCACAATTGCTTCCGTTGGGATGGCTATTGCATTAGGTATTTCATCCTTTTTCAACAGTACACTGGCATAACGGCCGGGAAGCAGGGTGCGATTGACATTCGGGTATAATGCACGGGCGGTAAATTGATGCAGATTCGGATCGATGGCAGATTCTACAGCGTATACCTGTGCGCCAAAAGCATCCAATGTTCCTTCAACGCTGAAATTGAGATTGGTACCCTTTTTAATTTGCTTGGCATAGCGTTCCGGAACGGAAAATTCAACCTTCAGTGGAGCGATTTTTGTCAGCTTGGCAACGACTGTGGTCGGAGACGCATACGTACCGATACTGACTTGGCGAAGTCCGATCACTCCGTCAAACGGAGCACGTAGCTCTGTCAGTTCAATATTAGCTTTGATAATCTCTATATCGGCATTCAGGGTTGCTAAATCCGTTTTCACCTGTTCGTAGGCTTCTTTACTGACAGCATCCCGTTTCAATAAAGCATCCTGGCGGAATACACGGTCTTCTGCCAGTTTCAATTGCGAAATCAACCTTTGCAATTGTGCCTGCAACTGCCTGTCATTCACTTTGGCTAGTAATTGGCCTTTCTTTACGGCTGTTCCTTCTTCAAAGTTGATTTCTACAATCTTTCCCGACGTTTCGAAAGATAAATCCACTTCTTCATCGGGTAGAAGTACACCAGTAGTGGTGAACTCATCTGTCAGAGATTGTGGTTTTATGACCTTGGCATTTACATTTAAAACTTGTTTCCCTCTTTTTTTATTACTGCCCATCACTTTGTCGGCGGCTGCTAGTTCGTCGTTTTTTTTCGGTAATTGTGAGTAGATTCCTCCACCGATAATCCCGGCACCAACAAGAATAATGATGCCCCATTTAGTCTTCTTATTCATGGTTTAGTATTGTATATGGCAATTATATTGTACATCTTCAAAAATTAGACTTTCCCTGATGGGAAAGGTTTAAAGAAAGGAAGAGTAAAAAAGAGTTAATCAGTAAGCAGCCCGATATTTTCCTTCCTCTTTATCTTCCAACATATTGAGATAAGAGGTATAACGGGATTCGCTGATGAGGTGCTCTTCCACTGCTTTGCGTACGGCACATCCCGGTTCATGACGATGTGTACAGTTGCCATATTTGCAGTCGGCGGAGGTTTTGAATATTTCGGGAAAATAATGTCCGATCTCTTCTTCTTCCATATCAAATGTGCCGAAGCCCTTGATACCCGGAGTATCGATGATATAGCCATCTCCTTCCACAGGGAACATTTCGGAGAAAGTAGTAGTATGCATTCCTTTGTTGTGGTAGGAAGAAATTTCGCCGGTCTTGGTTTCTATGCCCGGCAGTATGGAATTGATAAGAGTCGATTTGCCGACTCCCGAATGTCCGGAAAATAAAGTAATCTTGCCTTCCAGTGCTTTTTTGATTTCAGCCACTCCAGTGCCGTTCTTTGCGGAAACTTTGAAGCAAGGGTAGCCGATTTGTGTGTATAAGTTGATAAGGGCGTCCAGATAGCGGAGTTCATCTTCGTCGTAAGCATCTACCTTATTAAATACCAGTTTGACAGGGACACGATAGGCCTCTGCGGATGCAAGAAAGCGATCAATAAAAATAGTGGAAGTTTCCGGATAATTGATGGTTACCACCAGCATACACTGGTCGAGATTGGCAGCAAGGATATGAGATTGTTTGGAAAGATTGGATGAACGGCGGATGATGTAGTTCTTTCTATCTTCTATTTCACTGATAAAAGCAGTGCCTTCCTGATTAAGTATAATTCGGACACGATCACCCACTGCAACAGGATTAGTACTGCGAATCCCTTTCAATCGGAAATTCCCTTTGATTTTACATTCAATAGATTGTCCGTCATCGGTTTTCACCTGATACCAACTACCCGTGTTTTTGATTACTAATCCTTTCATATAAATTATAAATTAAAAATGAAGAATGAAGAATTCAGGCTGTGTTTCAACTGAATAATACAGCATTATAATTCCTCATTCTTCATTCTTAATTCTTCATTATTTTTTAGACGGTCATAATTTCTTTATCCTTTTCAGCCAGCATATCATCGATTTGTTTGATATACTTATCATGGATTTTTTGCAGTTTGGCTTCCGCATTCTTCTGCTCGTCTTCTGCCAATCCGTCTTTTACGGCCTTTTTCAGTGCGTCGATGCCGTCACGACGCGCGTTGCGTACGCTTACTTTAGCCGTTTCGCCTTCTCCTTTACACTGTTTTGCCAGTTGTTTACGACGTTCTTCCGTCAGGGGAGGGATGCCGATACGGATCATTTCTCCATTGTTTTCGGGCATGATACCGAGGTCAGAGTCGATAATTGCTTTTTCGATGACACGGAACATGCTTTTATCCCAAGGCTTGATCACGATACTGCGGGCGTCCGGAGTAGTAATTGCTGCTACATTGCTGATAGGTACCATACTTCCGTAAGAATCTACGCGGATACCATCTAATAAGCGTGCACTCGCTTTTCCGGCGCGGATATGTGCCAGTGCTTCTTCCAGATACATGATGGCCATATCCATCTTTTCTTGTGCATTTTCAAGGCAAGTCTTTACGTCTACCATATTTTTTGAGATTTAAAATTGCATTTTGATTGATTAAGTAGCAAAAGTATATTATTTTTTGTTCATCTGCAACAGCATACCCATCTTTTTTATGAGTGACTTGCCAATGATAATCAGGGTAACGGCGGTGATAATCATTAAAATACCCATCATTAAGCGGGGAGTCAGTTTTTCGTGAAACAGGAGAACACCGAAGAATAAAGCTGTCACTGGTTCCAGAGCACCCAATATTGCTGTTGGTGTAGAGCCTATATAATGAATGGCCAGTGCGGTACAGACCAGTGATACGGCAGTTGGCAGGATGGCGAGTGATAATACATCGGCCCAGAGCCAGGCAGACGGTATTACTTGTAGTTCCGTACAAAAATTTAAACGGACGATATAAACCGATAGTCCGAATAAAATGGCATAGAAGGTAAGTTTCGTGGTCGGCAGGTTTTTCAATGTCGAACGGTTTACACCTACTATATATATAGCATAAGAGAGAGAAGACAACAGAACAAAGATAATTCCCAAAGTCGATAGCGGTTTGTTGCCGTCTCCCTGATAAAGCAAGGCAATGCCTGAAAGTGCCAGCAGGATGGAGAAAACGGTAATGGCGGAAATCTTTTCCTTGAAGAATATTCCCATGATGACAGCTACCATCACCGGATAAACAAACAGAATCGTAGAAGCAATTCCGGCATCCATATAATTATAACTCATAAACAAAAGCAGTGATGAAAAAGAGAATAACAATCCCATAATGACTAAGGGCAAAACGTCTGCCTTATGAAGTGCAAAAGACTGGTGCTGCATTTTCATCAGAATACCCAATACGATTGTCGCAAAGAAGTACCGGTAGAATAAAACGGTATCGACACTCATTCCGGCTGCATAGAGCGGAAGTGCAAAAAGAGGATTCATACCGTAGCTCGCAGCGGCAATCGCTCCATAGATAAAACCTTTGGTTTTGTTAGTCATTGTTTTGCTTTTTTTAATGGCGTGCAAAAGTACGCAGTTCACCAATGATAAACAAGTGTTTAGGCGGTTGATAGTATAATTTAATCTTTCGTATGCTAAAAACTATTTCTTGGTAAAGAGATAACTAATCTTGTTTATGCATAAAATTAATCGTCTGACTATAGTCGAACTTGCGTCTGACTACTGTTAAACTTACGTCTGACTATAGTTGAACTTTCGTCTGACTATAGTCAGACGAAAAAGAATTAACTGTCAGATGATTAATTTTATTCGGTAGGGAGATTAGTTATACGCCTCCCGAGTAATAGTCTGCAGGCAATAGGCAATCAGGTTTTTGAATAAACACTTGCATATATCTTGGATTTTCCCGAATATTGCATCTGAATTATCGAAAAACACAGATGACCAAAGCTAAATTTCTTGTTGTTTATTGCCTGTTCATATCGGGACTTTGTTGCATGGCAAATGTGACGAAGGATATCAATATGCGCTTTAAGGACGTAAGGCAGGGACTTTCTCATCAAACAGTCAATTGTTTCTATCAGGATGAATTCGGATTTTTGTGGATCGGCACTCAAGACGGGCTGAATCGATTTGACGGACGTAAGTTTGAAGTATTCAAACCGGATAACGCTAATCCTTATTCCATCAATATCAATAATATCAGGCAGGTTTGCGGAAATAAAGCCGGATTGCTCTTTATTCGCAGTTTGCAGAGCGTGACTCTTTATGATATGCGTTTGAATCGTTTTAGGGTGTTGCGTGAAGGAGAAGTTGCGGGAATCTGTTATGCGCACGATGCATTATGGATAGCTACCGGAAAGGAAATCTACCGTTATCGCAACCTCGACCAGGCGCCCGAGTTATTCTTTTCATTTCCTTCGGATGAGGAGGATGTATTGATGAACAGTCTCATGGTTCGTCAGAATCAGACAGTGGTGGTGGGTACTTCTTCGAAAGGTGTATACTGCATCGACCAGTCTGCACATATCACCCGGCGTATGGATGTGGGAGCTGTCAATTCAATAACAGAAGATAGAAACGGGAGTATCTGGATAGCTACCAGAAACAGAGGGCTCATACGGTTGGATGAAGATGGAACACTTACTCATTTCAAGCATAATAAGGTAGCTGAAAATACGATTAACCATAATAATGTGCGTCATGTGACGCAAGCTAATGATAGTCTCCTGTATATCGGAACCTATGCCGGTTTGCAGACTTTAAACCTGTTTACCGGAGAGTTTACAGATTATGAATATGACTTGAATGTGGAGGCGGCCGATATACGTTCCATTATTTCGATGCATTACGACACTTCGGGGACTTTATGGTTGGGGACTTTCTATCAGGGAATCCAATATTATAATGTAGCGAATGATGCTTTCCATTTTTACCGCTCGTCTACGGCTGTTGGCGGTCATTTGAATTCTTATATTATCAGTTCCATTGCCGAAGACCGTTCCGGCCGGATCTGGTTTGCAAGTGAAGGAAGCGGGTTGAACTATTATGATAAACATACCAAACGCTTTTTCCCTTTAAAAAAGGTCTATTCTCAAGAGCTTTCTTTTAAGATAGTGAAGTCTCTTTATTATGAGAAAGAGCCGGATTATCTTTGGGTAGCTTCTCTTTATCAGGGAATCAACCGGATTAATCTGTCGACCGGACATATAGAATCTATCTCGGAAAACATCTATACTCCGGAAGGAAAAACAGTTGTTGACAGAGCCTATAATCTGGTGAAAATGATAGAGTTTGCCGGCCACGATTCTTTATTGATAGCTGCCAAGGGAGGATTGCTTGTATTGGATAAAAAACACCTTCGACTTCATCATTTCGAACACCCTTCGTTGGCTGCCAAACATCTGTCGCAGGTTTGGGATATGACGTTTGACAAAGACGGGGATCTATGGCTGACTACCTCTTTTGATCTGATACGAGTCAACCTCAAAGCGGGCATTGCCCATAGTTATCCTTTCTCCCAAATAGCGCAGAGTACAGCGCAGCATCACATCAACCACATTTTATGTGATAAGAAAGGACGTATATGGCTGGGATCGACAGGCTCGGGAATTTATCTATTTGATAAGAAGACAGATTCTTTTGTGGGATACGGAGCGAAACAGGGATTGGAAAATGGATTTATAACCGGATTGGTGGAGAGTCCTTTGGATGGTTCTATCTATGTGGCAACCAATGGTGGTTTCTCTAAATTCAACCTGGCAACGACTACATTCGAGAACTATAACAGACAGAGTGATTTTCCCTTGAATAATATAAATGACGGAGGGCTGTATATTGCGTCCGACCACGATATTTACGTGTGTGGTCTGGCGGGTATTGTCTCTATCGCCCAGGAAAAGCTGAACAAACAGTCTGTTGACTATGATGTGTTTGTAAAACGGGTGCTTGTGGATAATACGGAAATACAACCGCTTGATTCGTTGGGGCTTATCAAAGAAACCGTATTGTATGAACATCGGTTAGTATTGCCGCCCAGATATTCTTCCGTCACTTTTGAGATAGCAAGTAACACCCTGAATAATATTTCTAATATCGGTCTGGAATATAAACTTGAAGGCTTTGACAACGAATATATGAAGGCGGGCGATAATACGATGATTACCTATACCAATCTTCATCCGGGGCATTATACTTTCCATGTCCGTGGCGACCAGGTGGGCGTTCACGGTCGGGAAGCACCTTCCGTTAGTTTTGAGCTGATAGTGGAGGCTCCGGTTTATCAGCGGGCATGGTTTATTTTGTTGATGGTGCTGGCAGCTATCCTTATTGCCGGCTATATTATCCGTATGTTCTGGATACGAAAAACCTTGCGGCACTCTTTATTGGCCGAGAAACGGGAAAAAGAGTATATCGAAAGTGTGAACCAGTCCAAACTGCGGTTCTTTACCAATGTATCGCATGAATTCCGTACTCCGTTAACGCTTATATCCAGCCAGCTCGAAATGCTCCTGATGCATAAGGACATTATTCCTGAAGTATATAATAAGATTCTGGATATTTATAAAAATTCCCGCCGGATGAATAACCTCGTGGATGAAGTCATTGATATCCGTAAGCAGGATCAGGGATACTTGAAACTAAAGATTTCTAAAGAGAATATTGTGGCGGTGATAGAGGAAATTTGTGGCTCTTTCTATAGTTATGCCCAACTGAATAAGATAGATCTCCGCTTTTCTTCCACTCTGAAAGAAGCAGATTTGTATATTGACAAAACACAGATAGAGAAAGTATTCTATAATTTATTGTCCAACGCTTTTAAGTATACGAAGCCTGGTGACTGGATTTCTGTTGAGCTGTCAGCGGAAGGAGATAATGACATTGTGATTTCAGTCAACAACCTGGGGGTAGGCATTGATAAATCCAAGATCAAACATGTATTTGAACGGTTTTGGCAGGATGATTCGGCAACAACCACACGAACTGTCAAAGGATCGGGCATTGGATTGGCGATGGCGAAAGGAATTGTAGAATTGCATCAGGGAACCATCGGAGTGGAAAGCGAACTGAATGGAGTTACCTCTTTTACCGTTACTCTCCACCGGGATGCGAATATGAATATGGAAGCCTCTTCCTCCGCAGACGAGCACGTTGCCGAACATTATATAATAGAGCCTCAAGAAATCTCGGAAATGGTGAAGCCGGATAAAACGGTGAAAATACTGATTGTAGAAGATAACCCGGAAATGCGTAAAGTATTGACGCAGATTTTTGAACAGATATATGAGGTATATACGGCTGCCGACGGGCAGGAAGGATTGGAACGGGCTTCTTCGCTCCAACCGCAGATGATTGTAAGTGACATCATGATGCCTGTCATGTCCGGACTGGAAATGTGCGAGAAGTTGAAAAGTAATTTGCAGACCAGCCATATACCTGTTGTCTTGCTGACAGCCCGCAACCGGGAAGAACATACCTTGGAAGGCTTGCAGACAGGTGCGGATGATTATATCTCCAAACCTTTTAATATCAAGATATTGGTAGCCCGGTGCAACAATATCATCCAAACTCGTAAACTACTTCAACAACGGTTTGTTCGAAACGACGAACCTAAAGTGGAAGACCTTCCGTTTAATCCGATCGATAAAAAGATGTTGATGGATGCTACGGCGATTGTGGAATCTTATATTGATAACCCAGACTTTGACGTAGCTACTTTTGCACGAGAAATGTGTATGAGCAGAACGTTGCTTTTCACCAAATTGAAAGCATTGACCGGACAGACCCCGAATGACTTTATTTTATCTTTGAGACTGAAAAAAGCAACAGAAAAATTGCGGAATGACCCCAATGCCCTGATTGCTGATATAGCATTTGATTACGGTTTTTCTAATCCAAGTTATTTTATCCGGTGTTTTAAAAATGCTTATGATATTACTCCGGCTGCTTATAGACGGAAATATACAAACTCTTAATTTATAGTATTTTAGGTGCTTTCTGCCTGACGAGATTTGTACTATTTGAACTTTTATACGGACGATTCTATTATTCGAAATCATTAATAATTGGGATTTTTGCACTGTAATCATTCAAATTATTACATAGTATGAAAAACATCGTAATTAAATGGGCTGTGTTCCTGACAGCCTTTCTTATCTCTTTAGAGGTTAGTGCTCAAAACGTCAGAGTTTCTGGAGTGGTGACAGACGCACTTGGACCGATCCCCGGAGTTAATATCATGGAGGAGGGGACTACTAACGGTACAGTGACGGATGTAAATGGAAAATATTCAATCAGTGTATCGGCTAAATCTACCCTTGTTTTTTCTTGTATAGGATATAAGGAACAAAAAATACGTGTCGGTACGAAAACGGTACTGAATGTGAATATGGTGGAAGAGTCGAAAATGCTCGATGAATTGGTGGTTGTCGGTTATGGAGTTCAGCGTAAGAGTGATGTGGCCACTTCGGTAGCTTCGGTCAAAGCGGATGAAATGAAAACATTTCCCGCCGGAAATGTGGCTGACATGTTACGTGGACGTGCCGCAGGTGTGAATGTAACGAGTAGTTCCGGACGACCGGGATCGACTCCTTCGATTACCATTCGTGGTTCCCGTTCTATCAGTGCAGACAATGCACCTTTATATATTATAGATGGTTCTCCTTCCAGTGCAACAGAGTTCAGTACGTTGAGTGCGGATGATATTGAATCGGTTGAAATTCTGAAAGATGCTGCGTCGCAGGCTATTTATGGTGCACGCGCCAGTGACGGTGTGGTACTGGTGACTACCAAACGTGGTAAAGCCGGAAAAGTGGAAGTCAACTATAATGGCTATCTGGGTATTCAATCTCTCTGGAGAAATTTCGATTTCTACTCTCCCGAAGAATATATGCAGCTTCGTCGTGAAGCAAAGGCGCATGATAAAGGAATAATTGATGCGCGTGAGATTTCTATAGCCGAAGCGTTGGAAGACGAGGTGATGCAACGGGTATGGGCCAGCGGAAAGTTTATCGACTGGGAAAAAGAAATGTTCAGAAATGCAATCTATCATAATCATGACGTCAGTGTACGTGGAGGAACAGAAAAAATCAAAGTATCGGCAGGTGCCAACTACTTTGACCAACAAGGAATGGTGGTTACCGGATCGGGGTATCAGAAGTTTTCTTTAAGACTGAATCTGGACTTTGAAATAGCCAAATGGATTAGTTTCGGTATCAATTCTTCTTATGCGATGACAAAACAAGATCGTGAGGATGGTAACTTTAATGATTTTATTACCAGTTCTCCATTGGCGGAGATATATGATGCGGATGGCAAGTATACAAAATATATCAACTCGGAAGGAAATTATAATCCTTTGTACCGTGCCGAACATTATGGACGTGAAGTAACCCGTGATAATTACCGCCTGAACTTTTTTATGGATGTGAAACCTTTCAAGGGATTCAATTATCGTCTGAATACTTCTGTTTATAATCAGACGTCTGAAGACGGTTCTTATAAAGATTCCCAATATCCGGGAGGCGGAGGAACGGCCGTTCTTGACGAATCGCGTACACAGAACTGGCTGGTTGAGAATATTGTAACCTATAAAGTGCCTATCCGGAACAAGAAACACCAGTTGACATTGACCGGCGTTCAGTCTGTCGACCATAATGGGTCGAAGTCTATCGGGTACTCGGTTGAAAATCTTCCGGTGGATAAAGACTGGAACTTCATTTCTCAAGGTGAGTTTACAGGCAAGCCTCGTCGTCAGTTTAATGAAAATAACTTGGTGTCTTTCATGGCTCGGGCGCAATATTCGCTTTTAGATCGTTATTTGTTGAACGTGGCTGTCCGCCGTGACGGTTCCAGCCGTTTCGGAAAAGAAAATAAATGGGGAACTTTCCCGTCGGCAGCTTTTGCCTGGCGTGTCAATCAGGAGAGTTTCCTAAGAGATGTGTCGTGGATTGATAACCTGAAACTGCGTGTGAGTTATGGTATTGTAGGTAATCAGAACGGTATCGGCAATTATACTACTTTGGGACTGGCTGATAATAAAGGATATGAGTTTGGAAATGTTTTTCAAATGGGATATTTGCCGGGCAAGGAACTGTCTAATCCAAACCTGAAATGGGAACAGTCTGCAACAGCTAACTTTGGTGTTGACTTTAGTTTCTTCAATGGGCGTCTGAATGGTACGGTTGAGTATTATAATACTCATACGAAGGATTTGTTGGTGAAACGTTCCCTGAATGCGTCACTCGGATATACTACCATGCTAGATAATCTGGGAAAGACGAAATCCAGTGGTATCGATCTTTCTTTAAATGGTGACGTGGTACGTACAAAGGAGTTTACCTGGACACTCGGAACTAATTTCAGCATGTATAAGAATGAAATTGTCCGTATTGACGATACTCTCGATGAGAACGGGAAACCGGCAAGTCAGGTAGCCCAGGGGTGGATTATCGGAGAACCGATCAATGTATACTATGATTATCTGATAGATGGAATTTTTCAGTATGATGATTTTGATATCACTCGTGATGGTACGGGAAATCTGGTCTATACACTGAAAAACACCTATGATAGTGATAATGACGGTGTGGCCGACAGTCCGATTAATTACGGTGGCGCTATTGAACCGGGAATGGTCAAGGTGCGTGATAACAACGGGGATGGAAAGGTTACAGCTGATGACAGGGTACCTATCCGTAAAGATCCGAAGTTTACACTCTCTCTTTCTTCTACATGGAACTGGAAAGGATTTGACCTGTTCATGGACTGGTATGGAGTTTCCGGCAGAAAGATTAAGAACGGTTATTTGTACGAGTATAATTCCGGTGGTTCTTTACGTGGAAAATTGAATGGGGTGAAGGTGGATTATTGGACTCCGTTCAATCCTTCGAACAAATTCCCACGTCCTTCTTATAGTGCGGACCCTGCATATTTGAGTGCCATTGCCATTCAGGATGCTTCTTATATCCGTTTACGCACCTTACAACTGGGATATACTTTCCCCACCCGACTATTGAAGAATACTCCGATTCATAAATTACGATTGTATGCAACTGCTACTAACTTGCTGACATTTACGGAGTTTAAATCTTATAGTCCCGAACTGACTCCAGGGTCTTATCCGGAGTCCAGACAATATGTGTTTGGTGTCAATGTTTCATTCTAAAATAAAGAATCCTTATGAAAAAGTTAATATATACAGCCTTTGTCATTTGCGGAATGTTGACCGCTTCCTGCTCGGATTTATTAAATCTGGAATCAAAAACAGACGTGACGAATAATTATCTGTTCACTACTCCCGAAGGGTTGAATACTGCCGTTACAGGATTGTATTCCCTGGCACGTGAATTACCGGGTGGAGCGGATAATAACGAATCTAATCTGTACATCGTTACCATGTGTGACTTTAATACGGATATTGCCATACTTAGAGCAGGTGTTTCTACCTCAATCGGACGTTTGAATACAAGTTTTACTCCAAGTACTGGAGATGTCAATAAGTTCTGGAAACATCACTATGGGATTATCGGAAAAGCAAATGAAATTATTGTAGCGGCAGAAGCCTTGGGACTGGATGACAGCGATGTATTGCACGCATGGAGTGAAGCGAAATTCTTCAGAGGACGGAGCTATTTTGAACTTTGGAAACGCTTTGACCGCCTTTATCTGAACGTCACTCCAACCACTGTCGATAATCTGAAACGGGAGTATAAACCGGCTTCTCATGAAGAACTGATGACATTGATGACGACTGACTTGGATGATGCGATGAAAGGTCTGGACTGGTCGCTTCCTCAAAATAACGGAAATGTATTGTATGGACGGGTAACGAAAGCGACTGCCAAACATGTCCGTGCACAGGTTGCCATGTGGGAATCGGATTGGGATACAGCCATTGAGGAATGTGAAGACATCTTTAAACAGGAGGGCATTTACTCAATGGAAAAGAAGGCCGAGAATGTATTTAATAGCGCAGATTTGAAATCCCCGGAAGTGTTGTGGAGTTTCCAATATTCACAAAACTTGGGTGGAGGAGGTTCCGGAACTCCGGTTGCCGGACATCGTATCTCTATTCAGACCACTACCCGAATCAATAAAATTGCAGGTTGTATCAATACGGCCGATCAGGGTGGATATGGTTGGGGACGTATTTATCCGAATACCTATTTATTGAGTTTGTATGATCAGGCTAAAGATACACGATACAATGAATTGTTCGTACACCGTTTCAAATACAATGATCCTAATTCTCCTAAATATGGAGAATTGATTCCCCTTGCGAAAAGTTCCAGTTATTGTGAGACGTTGCATTTCATGTCGAAAAAATACTTTGACCAGTGGACTATGGCCGATAATCCGGACCGGACAACGGGATTCAAGGATTTGATTGTCTATCGACTGGCTGAAACTTACTTAATGGCGGCAGAAGCGTATATGCGCCGTGACGGAGGAATGAGCACGGATGCTCTGCGCTGTTACAATAAAACATGGGAACGTGCCGGGAATGACAAATTTGCGGGACCTCTGACGCAAGATATTCTTTTGGATGAATATGCCCGTGAACTGAACTTCGAGGGAGTCCGTTGGCCTTTACTAAAACGTTTGGGGCTTTTGGGTGAAAGAGTGAAAGCGCATTATGGCGAGACAAAAGCTGAAAATCCTTATTTAGATAAAGATTATGCGGAATGTCGTACCAGTTTTGTAGTTGGAAAGCACGAATGTTGGCCTATCCCACAGGAGCAGATTGACTTGATGGGAAAAGAGAATTTTCCACAGAATGAGAATTGGTATTAAGCGATTGATTATCTGAAAAACATGAATGAGTATGAAAAGAATAATATATCTGTTATTGATTTTAAATCTGGGGCTGCTTTCCTGTGTCGATGATGCGTCGGTACGTGTGATGCCTGAATTTAATTGTAAAGATACAAAAGTAAACCTGGCAAAAGCGGCGGGTTCTTCCGTTACATCGCTATTATATACTAATGTCGGTCAGGTTGTTGCTCAATATCAAGCGGAGTGGCTTTCTGTAGATATAAACGCTAAAAGTGTAATATACACTGCCTTGACGCAGAATGACGGTGAGGATGCAAGGAGTACTGTCGTGAAACTGACTTGCGGTTCATATACAGTGGAAGTGACGGTTACACAGGATTCCAAAGAACCGGACCTTTCTTTGAAGGTAGGACAAAGTGTAGATGATGGTATCGGTATGATTTTCTGGGTGGATCCTTCGGACAAGATGGTAGGAAAAGCTGTATCTGTAAAACGTCAGGGAGGAAATCCTTTTGAGGCCTCTGTGATGTCTCATAATGCGCTTTCTACAGTGAATGGATATGCCAATACGGCTTTGTTTACTGCTCCTGCTGCAAATGATGCAGTGGCATACTGTCAGTCGTTGGGTGAGGGATGGTATCTGCCTGCACGTGATGAGTTATGGGAGTTGTTTGATGTTTACAACGGTATTGGACATGCTGACCCGGATTTTGCTTCGGTTGTACCTGATAAGTTGACGGAAGTTGAAAAAGCGGCACGTGCGGCATTTGATAAGATGTTGACCGATTTGCAGGGTGATGTGATAAACGAGGCTGCCGGTTCGGGCAATGGGGAAAGCTATTGGTCGAGTACGGAAAATGCAGCAGGGGATAAGGCTTATTGGGTACGTTTCGGAAAGTCTGGTGCTGATGCAGGAAATAAAACAGCTACCAACCGTTTTGTGAGATGTATGCGCACAATTGGTGATTATACTTATCCTGAAGAGCCGGCAACTCTGACGGTGGCTCCCAATCCTGTGACATTGGAAGGTGCTAACGAAGCGGAAGCAAATGTTACGTTGACATCCAATAAGAGTGTATTCAGCGTAGTGTTGGCAGATGATTCTTGGCTTTCATATACTATTTCAGGCACAACAGTTACGTTCAAGGCAAAATCAAAAAATACCACTGGTAATATTCGTACGACAATTGCTACAATAACAGCCGGTACTGGCGCAGCCGCAAAAGCAGTGGAGGTAACAGTGAATCAAAATGTAGCTGCCGAGGGAGACGCTTCGCTCGAATTGAGTACCAATGCGGTGACTATTACGCCTGATGCGGTAGCAAAATCAGAGGTAATTACAATGATTTCTGATGAGACGGAATTTGCAATAAATATCACTGATGAATCTTGGGTGAAAGCGTATGTTGATGTAACAAGTAAAACTCTTTATTTTTGGACTTTATCTCCCAATCTGAATAGTTCTAGCCGGGTAACGACTGCTACGGTAACAGCCGGAAGCGGAGCGAATGCGCCTAAACAAGAGGTTACGATTACACAGAGAGGACTTTTAAGTTCCGAGTTTGCGGTGGGACAGGTAATTGCGGATAATGGTTCGTTGAAAGGAGGCATTGTTTTCTGGGTAGATGCAACTAATCGTGGTAAGGCTAAGATTATGTCGTTGGACAGAGAGAATTTGGCATGGTCTACAGCAGGCTCTCCGGCTTCTACCGGAGTGACTTTATCTAATGATGACGGTTTGGCAAATACTACTGCCTTGGCAGCATTGCCGAATGCAGCGGAAATGCCTGCTCTTAAATATTGTATGGATAAAGGTTCCGGATGGTATTGGCCTACAAGATCGGATCTGGAACAGATGTTTGAAACCTATAATGGGACTAAAGTAGCAGATGCGACGGAGGATAATCCGAATGCGATTACTGATTTTGAGAAAGCAAATCGTGCGGCATGGGATCTGATAGTTACTAATGTAGGAGGAACTGCTATGAATACGGCAGCGGCATCTTCTACCGGAGATTCTTATTGGGCTAGTCGTGAAACGTCAAGTGGTACAAATGCATTTTATGTACGTTTTGGAAAACCGCTTGCTTGGGATAAAGCAAATGGGAAAAAGTCTGGGGCAAGATATATTCGTGCAGTCCGTTCAATCTCGAAATAATGGTATTAGGTATGTATAAGGTATATAGAAAAATAATCTTAGCCTGCTTGTTATTGATTGTTGCCGGCACGGTCTGCGGTCAGCGTGTGACGCAAACGATCAACGATGGCTGGAAATTCTCCCTTTTTGAGGGAGACGCGTTCGATGCTGACTTTGATGTGTCCGGTTGGACTGACGTTTCCATTCCTCATACTTGGAATGCAAAAGATGCAGAAGATGAAATCCCCGGTTATTTCCGGGGAAAAGGCTGGTACAGGAAAGCCGTGATAGTGGAGGAACTGATTGCAGGTCAAAGAGTTTATCTTTGTTTTGAAGGAGCCAATCAGGAGACAAATGTATTTGTGAATGGAAAGTTGGTAGGGAATCATAAAGGTGGTTATTCTGCTTTTACGTTTGATGTGACTGACTATGTTCATACCGGATGCAATTTGGTGGCAGTGAGTGTTGACAACTCTTATAATCCGGATATTGCTCCTCTTTCGGCGGATTTCACTTTCTTCGGCGGACTTTATCGGGATGTTTATCTGGTGTATACTTCGCCCGTGCAGCTATCTACCACCCATTATGCTTCCAGTGGAGTATATCTCAAAACTGTTGGGATAACAGATGCTCAAGCGGAAGTGTGTGCAAAAACATTCTTGTCCAATGCTTTGAAAAGTAATCAGGCATTGATTCTTGAAACGGAGATTTTGGATGCAGACGGTAATAGAGTGGCACTTTCCGCAAAGAAAGTGAATGTGAAAGCAGGAGAGAAGAATGTAGCCTTTGAAGCGTTGATGACTATTGCGCAACCCAAACGGTGGGATGTTGATTCTCCTTATTTATATAAGGTGTATAGCCGTTTGAAGAATAAAAAGGGAGAAGTTCTCGATTGCGTTGTTAATCCGCTGGGAATCCGTGAATATCATTTTGATGCGGAGAAAGGTTTTTTCCTGAACGGGAAATATCGGAAATTGATTGGTACCAGCCGGCATCAGGATTACAAAGGAATGGGGAATGCCTTGCGGGATGAAATGCATATCCGGGATATACAGTTGAGTAAGGATATGGGAAGTAATTTCCTGCGAGTGGCTCATTATCCGCAAGATCCGGTTGTGATGCAGATGTGTGATAAGTTGGGGCTGTTGACTTCGGTTGAAATTCCGATTGTAAATGCCATTACTCAAAGTAGGGCGTTTATGGACAACTGTGTGGAACAGGCTACGGAAATGGTTTGTCAGAACTATAATTATCCGTCTGTCATCATTTGGGCTTACATGAATGAAGTGCTTTTGCGTCCTCCCTTTAATCCTGACAACAAGAAAGAACGGGCGGAATATATGAAGTTTCTTCATCAAATAGCTTCGGCTGTTGAGGCGCAGATCAGAAGTCTGGACTCGGAACGCTATACCATGTTGCCTTGTCATTCTGCTTCCCAAATCTATCAGGAAGCAGGGATTACTGAATTGCCGATGTTATTGGGATTTAATCTTTATAATGGATGGTATGGTGGTAATTTGGGCGGATTTGAAGAGAAACTGGAAGAACTTCACAAGGAGTTTCCTCATAAACCGTTGCTTATTACCGAATATGGGGCGGATGTAGATACTCGTATTCATTCTTTTTCGCCGGTGCGGTTTGATTTTAGTTGTGAGTTTGGTTCTGTCTATCATGAACATTATTTGCCTGAAATTCTAAAGAGGGATTATATCGTGGGGGCTATGGTCTGGAATTTGAATGATTTTTATTCCGAAGCCAGAAGAAATGCTATGCCTCATGTGAACAATAAAGGGTTGGTAAGTACGGATAGAGAACGTAAGGACGGATATTATCTTTATCAGGCTTATCTGAAAGAGTCACCTGTCCTGCATATTGCTTCTAAATCTTGGAAGAATAGGGCAGGAGCCAGTCGGGATGGAAAGAGTTGTACGCAACCGCTGAAAGTTTATACTAACGCGGATAAGGTGGAGGTCTTTTTGAATGGAAAAAGTTTGGGAGTATATCCGGTAGCAGATAAGGTGGTTTCCGTGGACATTTCTTTTGTAAACGGAAAGAATGTGGTGGATGCTGTGATTGAAAAGGAGGGACGTGAATATCGTGACCAGTATGTCTGTGATTTTAAATGTGTCAATGTGAAGAATGGCTTTACGGAAATCAATGTATTACTGGGTGCTCGACGCTATTTTGAGGACCGGATAGCAGAGATGTGCTGGATACCCGAACAGGCTTATGCAGAAGGTTCATGGGGATATATTGGTGGGGAAGTGGCTCCGAACAAAACTCGTTATGGCTCTTTGCCTGCCAGCGATACAGATATACTGGGGACGGATCAGGATCCTGTCTTCCAGACACAGCGAGTAGGTATTGAAGCTTTTAAGGCAGATGTACCGGATGGTGTTTATGCTGTATATTTATATTGGACAGAACTTACTTCTGAAAATAAAAGAGAGGCTTTGGTGTATAATTTAGGAAATGATGTGGTAAGGGAGGACTATATTAACCGGGTCTTTTCTGTGGATATAAATGGAGTATCTGTTGCCAAGCAACTGAATATTGCAGAAGAATACGGTTCCGAACGTGCGGTTATTAAGAAATATATTGTTCCGGTTTCACAAGGAAAGGGGCTTGTCGTTCGTTTTGGAGCGGTGGAGTCTGTGCCCATTTTAAATGCAATACGAATCGTAAAAGAATATTAGATGATGAAAAATAGTATAGTTATATTGTTTTTACTGCTGTTATCCCAGTTTGGTTATGCCCAGGGACGTACATTTAAGGTCACTGCCCGTCCGTGGGTGAAAGGACAGAAAAATCTGCCTTGGAAAGAGTATGATACCCGTACTATTGCTCAATTGGATGGGTTCAAACCTACTGGTAAAGTACGTGTGAATAAGTATGGAAGTGATTTGGATGCTCCCAGGTATCGGGCTACAGGATTTTTCAGGGTAGAACGTATTGGAAATCGATGGTGGATGATTGATCCCGATGGGTATCGGCATTTGCAGAAAGTGGTGGTAGGAGTACGTTTAGGTACTTCCGAACGCAATAAACAAGCAATGCTGGACAAATTCGGTACGGAGGAAAAATGGATCGAAGGAACGGCACGGATGATTCATTCGCTGGGTTTTTCCGGGACCGGCTCCTGGAGTAATGAAGAAGCTATTGCCTCTTACAATGCCTCTCATAAGGAGGTACTGACTCGCTCAATCATTCTGAACCTGATGAGTGGATATGGGAAGAAACGAGGAGGAACTTATCAGTTACCTGGTAATACGGGATATCCTAATCAGTGTATTTTCGTTTTTGACCCGGAGTTCGAAACCTATTGCGATGAGATGGCACAAAAACTGGTCGCAAATAAAACGGATAAAAATATCATCGGCTATTTTTCGGATAATGAACTGCCGTTCGGGCCGAAGAATCTGGAGGGGTATCTGACTTTGAAGAATCCCAATGATCCGGGAAGATTGTATGCAGAATCCTGGTTGAAACAGCAGGGTATTACTTTGCAGCAAATTACGGACGAACATCGGGAAGAGTTTGCGGGGGTAGTAGCGGAACGATACTACAAAGTGGTGTCGGAAGCGATTCGGAAGTATGATCCCAATCACCTTTATTTAGGTAGTCGTCTACATGGAAAACCTAAGTTTGTCCGCCAGATTGTGGAAGCGGCAGGCAGGTATTGTGATGTCGTTGCTATTAACTACTATGGTGCATGGACACCGAGTGAGAAGACCATGAAGCATTGGGGCGAATGGGCTCAAAAACCTTTCATCATCACGGAATTTTATACGAAAGGAATGGATTCTGGGCTGGCAAACACAACAGGGGCAGGTTTTACCGTTCAAACCCAGCAGGAACGTGGATATGCCTACCAGCATTTTGTTTTAGGATTATTGGAAAGTGGGAATTGTGTCGGATGGCATTGGTTCCGTTATCAGGATAATGATCCGACGGCAAAAGGGGTAGATCCTTCGAATCTGGACTCTAACAAAGGGCTGGTAGATAATGAATACAATCTTTATAAACCGTTGGGCGATGCTATGAAAGAATTGAATATCAACGCTTATCGTTTGGCTGACTGGTTCGACCAACAATCAACTAATAATAAATAAAATACATACCATGAAAAAACTATTTATATTGGGAACTTTTCTGTTTATAAGTTCTATTCCTATGGTGTCTTGTACGGATGATGATGATAAAGATCCTAATTTTATGCCTCCTGACATAGTGATGGGAGGGGGAGATGTAGAGTCGGAATATCCGGAGGATTTGCCTGCTCCCGGAGCTTCTGTGATGTATACTCCGTCATTAAATGCCAATATGTATCGCCCTATCAGTGTTAAGTATTCCAGTGCTTATCCGCCTATATCCAGTTGGAAAACAGAGAATACACGTATTATTGCGTATATGGACGGGTATAAACCGGCTATTAAAACGTTGAAAGCGTATCAGGAGTCGGTTAATAAATACGGAAGTTCGACTACGCTTCCGAAACAGGCGGCTACGGGAAGATTTTATACGAAGAAAATAGACGGACGTTGGTGGTTGGTTGATCCGGAAGGTTGTCTGCATCTGGAACGTAGTGCGACTTCTTTGCGTAAGGGAACTTCCAGTCGTAATAAAACGGCCTGGAATAGCAGGTTTGGAACTGATGAGAAATGGTTATCTATTACTCAACGTGAATTGAGTGAGATCGGCTTTCACGGTACAGGTGCTTTCTGCACAGGAACTTATTCACTGATTCAGACTCATAATGCTTCCAATCCGAGCAGTCCGTTAACTTTGGCGCCTTCATTTGCTTTTCTAAGCCAGTTCAAGAGTGCGAAGTCTTATAGTTATCCCGGAGGAAGCGATGATAACGCGGCAGGTCTTGTGTTTTATAATGGATGGAGTGAATGGTGTGAATCATATTTGGCAGGTAGTGCTTTCGCAGATTATTTGCGGGATCCTAATGTGTTAGGTTTCTTTTCTGATAATGAGATAAACTTCTCTTCAAACAGTTCTCGGATTTTAGATCGTTTTCTGGCTATCAGTAACTCAAGTGATCCGGCTTATGTTGCGGCGAAAGCTTTTATGGATTCTAAAGGTACGCAAAATGTGACGGATGACTTGAATAATGAGTTTGCCGGGATTGTAGCAGAGAAATATTATAAAGCAGTGAAAGAGGCAGTGAAGAAAGTAGATGATAAGTTGCTTTATCTGGGAACAAGATTACATGGAACTCCTAAATATATGGAAGGAGTAGTGAGAGCTGCCGGAAAATATTGTGATGTTATTTCTATCAACTATTATAGCCGTTGGAGTCCTGAACTGACAACAGCGATTGCTGATTGGGCTAATTGGGCGGACAAACCGTTTCTTGTAAGTGAGTTTTATACGAAAGGGGTGGAGGATTCTGATCTGAATAACCAGTCGGGAGCCGGATATTCTGTCCCTACACAAAACGAGAGAGCTTATGCTTATCAGCATTTTACATTAGGATTGCTTGAAGCTAAGAATTGTATCGGATGGCATTGGTTCAAATACCAGGATGATGATGGTACGGACAATTCGTCGAAACCTGCTAATAAAGGTCTTTATGATAATTCTTATCAACTCTTTCCTTATCTATCTTTCTTTGCCCGCGAATTGAATTTTAATGCGTATGATTTGATTCAGTATTTTGATAAATAGGTGTTTGTTTCTATATAATATTTGAGAGGAAAAACAAAGTGCGAATTTTACAGGATTAGTTTTGGTTAAAGCTATACTGCAAAATTCGCACTTCTTATTTTTTAATGAATAATCAATGTTTTATCAGAGTAGAGTATCATCTGATAGACAAATGAATATCGGTAGTGAAATATTAGTTATGTACTAACGTACCTATCTCTTCTCCACTGATAACCTTCTTTAAGTTGCCTACTGTGTCCATATCAAATACGACGATTGGCAGATTGTTTTCTTTACACATACAAGTCGCTGTCAAATCCATGACTTTCAAACCACGTTTCAGTACCTCATCGTATGTAATATCATCGAATTTGGTAGCGGTAGGATCTTTTTCGGGGTCAGCTGTGTAAATACCATCTACACGAGTACCTTTCAGCATAACGTCTGCTTCGATTTCTATGCCTCTAAGTGAAGAACCGGTGTCAGTAGTAAAGAAAGGATTTCCCGTTCCAGCGGACATAATGACTACTTCGCCGTTCTCCATACATTCGATAGCTTTCCATTTACTGTAGAATTCACCGATAGGTTCCATCCGGACTGCTGTCAACACACGTGCCTTTACGCCGGTAGCCACAAGAGCAGAACTTAGAGCGAGACTGTTGATTACGGTAGCCAACATTCCCATTTGGTCTCCTTTCACACGATCAAAACCTTTATTGGCTCCGCTTAGTCCGCGAAATATATTGCCTCCTCCGATAACGATACCAATCTGTACCCCTTGCTGGTGGATTTCTTTGATTTGTTCAGCATATTCTGCCAGTCTTTTTTCATCAATGCCATATTGCTTTTCGCCCATTAAGCTCTCTCCACTAAGCTTTAGTAAGATTCTTTTATACTTTGCCATACCTTTTGCTTTTTATTGTTTGCCGCAAATATAGAGATAATTTATCGGATAGCCTCACCGGGATGCGATTACTTTTTTCATTATTTGTCTTCCCAAAAGGGTTTGTACAATTCCCCGCAATGAAAGATAAACGAGAAAAGCCAGCCACAGGGCATGATTTCCTAAAAGGGGATGGAAAGCGTAATAGACTCCAAAGAAGCTGGCAGAGGCAACTAACATGGAGTAAAGCATCTGCCGGGTAGCAGTGGCACCGATAAAAATGCCATCCCATAAGAAAGCGGAGAAACCGGCTAACGGAATAATGAGTGCCCAGTAAAAATAAGTGTCTGAAGCGCTGATTACTGAAGTGTCATTGGTTAGTAATCCCAGGAATTCTTTTCCGCCAGCTGCATAGAGAATCGTGAATACCAGTGAAAGACCGAATCCCCAATAGAAAAGATGATGTACTGTGTTACGTAAGCCTGTTTGGTTTTTGGCACCAATGTAACGGCCGGCTAGTGCTTCACCGGCATAAGCAAATCCGTCCATAATGTACGAAAACAAAGTAAATAATTGCATGAGCAAGGTGTTTACGGCTAATACGATTTCTCCTTGGGCGGCTCCTGCAGAGGTAAAAAACATAGTGACTATAACAAGGCAGAGGGTACGGAAGAATATGTCCCGGTTGACTTGAAAGAAACGGTACATGGCTTGTTTCTGTATGATTTCTTTCCATATGATTCGTTTTTTAAGCACACTATAGTAACGCATGTATAACAAAATAGCCATGAAGAAACCTGCATATTGGGCAATTAAAGTCCCTGTTGCCACTCCTGCTACTTTCATGTCCAATAAGTAGACAAAACATAGACTGGCTACAATGTTGACAATATTTTGAGTGATAGCGATATACATGGGAAAGCGTGAATTCTGCATCCCGATAAACCAGCCGGCGAATCCATAAAGCCCTAATGTGGCTGGGGCTCCCCAAATGCAGATGTAGAAATAGGTTGTTGCCAGTTGCTTGACCTCCGGTGTGGTTTGTATCAGTGTAAATGCCAGTTTCAGAATAGGGTATTGGAGTATCAACAGGCAAAGTGCTATAAATAATCCTACTCCAACAGAACGTAGTAGTAACCGGGTGATTTCGTTTAAATCATGCTGACCGTACGCTTGTGAAGTCATTCCGCTTGTTCCCATGCGCAGGAATCCAAAAATCCAGTAGATAATATTGAATAACATTCCCCCTACTGCAATGGCTCCAATGTACGCCGGAGAACCGAGATGTCCTACAATCGTGACATCGATAAGTCCCAGTAGCGGAACGGTAATATTCGATATAATCGATGGGATGGCTATCTGTAATATTCGTCTGTTTACGGAGGATTTTTTTTTATCTGTCATTGTATAAAAACACTTTTATCAATTTGATTGTTCTTTTCGCGAACAAAGGTACATTTTTTATTTTTTTATTGTATCTTTGTGTGTCACGAACTAAATAGCAATCAGATGGATTATGAGGACCTTAACTATTTTTCTTATCTCTTTATTTTCATTGCCGCTGGTACTGAATGCGCAGTCGGTTGATGAGATGTTACAAAAAGTGTCTGCTGCCATTGAGGCAGGGCAGAATGGGCAGGCTGTGAGCTATTTCCGGCAGACTATCGCTCTGAATATAGACCGTACGGAAATGTATTATTGGACGAATGTAGACAAGAATAGTGAAATTAGCTCCAAACTGGCTACAGAATTAGCGCTTGCCTATAAAAAGAATCGGAATTACGACAAAGCCTATTTATTTTACAAGGAATTACTGCAAAAGACTCCTAATAATGTAGATTGTTTGGAAGCTTGCGCAGAAATGCAGGTATGTCGTGGGCAGGAGAAAGATGCTTTGCGTATGTACGAAAAAATATTGCAACTTGAGGCGGATAATCTGGCGGCTAATATCTTTTTAGGAAACTATTATTATTTGACAGCAGAACAGGAGAAAAAAAAGTTAGAGACGGATTATAAAAAACTTTCTTCTCCCACTAAAATGCAGTATGCCCGCTACCGGGATGGATTATCGAAGTTGTTCACTACCCGGTATGAGAAAGCGCGTAACTCTTTGCAGAAAGTTATTTTGCGTTTTCCATCAACAGAAGCTCAAAAGACATTGGATAAGATATTGAGGATAGAAAAAGAGGTGAATCGCTAAGCGGTTCACCTCTTTTAGCTTATTCAAATACTAATATCTAAATTGTATAGGTGGCTGTTCATCACAGCTTAATGAGCGGGTATCTGTTGATGTGTATTTTTTTACTCCGGGAATAAGAGGACTGTAAGATAATACGTGGCGGATACGCTTGCGTTGCTGGAATGTAAATTGGTCTGAATAACAAAAAGCATAGTCCATGATATTGTGAGAAATAAAGGTACTGCCTTCACAGTTTGTTCTTGTACACAACTCATCAAAGGAATACTTATCTGGATTATCTATACCATTAATCCACTCTGTATATTTAGTAATGTTGTAAGTCGGAGTATCTGTACAATAATCAGTATCTTCACACAAATCTGTATTATCTCCATCCTCAGAGAAAGCATGATGTAGTCCAAGATAATGTCCTAATTCATGTGCGAGAGTATTGTAAACATCGGTCGTGTAGTAGTATTCATTATTACTGTTTACATAAATATAATTACTATTAATAGAGACGCAGTGAGGATATTCCACTTCATGGCTTAAGAAATAATCTCCTTTGTTTAAGCCCTCTAACGGATATGATGATAAATAATAAGGTAAATGTGCAATTCCTAAAATATTTTTTTCGCTAAATGGGTATACAAAGATATTGATATATACTTTAGGATTCCATAGCATTTTCGCATATTTCTTAGCTTGACTTTTATCTTCTCCATCCATAAATTGTTCGCAAGACATAGGAAGGGTTGTTTCCCATTTTATTCGTTCAACACCAGCTTCCTCTAAAGTAGTTCCATCCGGCTTTTCTGTTGCCATAACAAATTCAAGATTCATATCCTGACTAATATTATGGCTTGCGTTTTGATACATTTTATTTTTATATCGCAAATTACAAGCGTTAATGATTTGAGCAAGGCGCCCTTCATCTACGTATTGCTTTCTATTATCAGGGTCTTCATAAAGGACGTGGAATATAACGGGTAGTCTGTAATGATGTTCGCCAGTTGTACTTGTAGAAGGGGATTGGGTTATTTTAATAGTTTTATTTGTTTTTTTTGCTATAATGGTAACAGTCGCACTTCTTTCTTTGGAAGTGGTATTGGCATGTATGGTCAAAACGAGTTCTCCGTCATTACTACCATTTTGCAGGTTTGGAATACACCAACTTTGATTACTGATCGTCCTCCAAGTAGAATTGCATGTAACAGATACTTTTATAATACTTCCTTCCGAATTAATATTATCAAATGTAGATTGGGAAATTTCTAGAGTTGCTGAATCAGAATTTGAATCACTACAACCTATTAGCATCCATAGTAATGGAAGCAGGAATATTAATCTAGTTTTCATAAATGAGAGAGTTTTTATATAGAACATCGGCTTCAAAGATAATGTTTTAATCAGTTTGTATATTACTTATTTCAATAAATATTCCACTTCTTTAAACATATAGCCTCTTTTTGTCTGTATCTCATCTTCCAAAATTAATTTTCCTTCGGGCTCTACACATACAATCTGTGCAAGGAACTCTCCGTCAGCATCTTTGTATCGATGCATCCCGTCCTTTCTGAAAAGCGATTCTGTATATCGGGTAACGATTGATGTTGTATCATCCTTTTTAAGCTGGCAATAATAAGACTGGATGCGTAGCATGATATTTTTCAGTATCTCAAAAATATCATATTGCTTTCCTGTGATTTGATAAATCGAAACAGGATTGGGAGCTGCGCCGTGAAATGCTTCCTGGTTAATATTGATTCCGATTCCTACAATGCTCTGACTGATGTTCCGCCCCATTAGATCGTTTTCTATCAACATCCCACATATTTTTTTTTCTTTCCAATAAATATCATTCGGCCATTTGATAGAAATGTCGGTGGTATAAGTATCTAATTCTTCTTTAATGGCTAAAGAGATAACTTGTGAAATAAGAAACTGACGTCGTGCTTCCAAAAACTCGGGGAAGATAACGGTGCTGAAAAGAAGATTCTTGCCAGGATCTGATTCCCACGAATTTCCACGCTGTCCCCGACCGGAAGTTTGAAAATCGGCGACAACGACAGTTAGTTCCTCCACTTTCTGTTCAGAACAGAGAGATTGCAGATAATTGTTGGTAGAGTTCGTCTCGTTGATATGAATCAATGGAACCGGGAATGTATCAGGGGAGGGCATCATATTCTGCGCGTAACTTTTTAGTAAATTTCTTGATTACCTCATCATAAGAGTGGTCAATAAGCTCTTTCATCAATTTATCGTCTACGTCACTGTCAAAGCGGACACTATTCCAGTACTTTTTATTAAAATGATAAGCCCCTTCAATTCCCGAATAATGTTCACGCAATTCGATTGCTTTTTCCGGATCACATTTTAGTGCGATGTGATTAGCTTCTTCCAGGTCAATGAGAGCAAACATCTTGTTCATTACCTTTACAACCAGTGATACATCATCGAAAGGAAAAGATTCGGTGACTCCTTTCTTGTTCAAGCAGTATTCTCTGACAGTTTCTACATTCATAATGAATTAATAATTATAGTATGTTTTCATAATTGGTTATATCATAAATTAAAGCGCAGATTGCACGAATTTCACGGCTTTTATAATGATGAATATCTAAATCCACAGCTTTCTTTAATATAAAGGAGGATAAAATGCTTCCTCTATGTGTTCAACCTTGAAATTCCCGTCGTTGCCTACTACAGTGATGATATCGAAGCGTACAGGAGTGTCAATCTGAAACAATCTGATATAGGCATCTGCTGCACGTACTGTACGTTTTATTTTGGGTAAATCTACAGCATCTTCCGGGGCTGCAAACAGAGTGTCACTGCGCGTCTTCACTTCTACTACAATTAGTTCATTGTCTTTTGCAGCTACAATGTCCAGTTCGAAATGTCCTCTTCTCCAATTCCGGTCACGAATAAGATAACCTTTCTGCTCAAGATAAGCTACGGCGGCATTTTCTCCGGATTTTCCTAAATCATTATGTTCAGCCATCTTTTTTTGCAAATTTACTGCTTTTATTCTTTGTTTTTACAGAAGTAAAAGTAATTTTGCAGAAGATATGAGAAAAAGGAGTAAGAAGTGCCTGAAAATGCATGTCGAATGTACCAAAAGGGAACGACGGATGAGCATTTTATTGAGCGACGAAGAACAGCTGATTGTAGATCGTTATCTTGAGAAATATAAGATAACGAACAAGTCACGTTGGCTTCGTGAAACAATTCTCATGTTTATCCATAAGAATATGGAAGAAGATTATCCCACCCTTTTTGGTGAACATGATATGAGGCGATAGTTGAAAATTAAAAATTAAAGAGGGGAATGCTGGACGATATTTACTTCATGAAACAAGCTTTGATAGAGGCAGGTAAGGCTGCCGAGCGGGGAGAAGTTCCCGTTGGAGCTGTCGTGGTTTGTAAAGAGCGGATTATTGCGCGTGCCCATAATCTCACAGAAACATTGAATGATGTAACGGCTCATGCCGAGATGCAGGCTATTACGGCTGCTGCCAACGTGCTTGGTGGTAAGTATTTGAACGAATGTACCCTGTATGTCACCGTTGAGCCTTGCGTGATGTGCGCAGGGGCTATTGCTTGGGCGCAAACAGGCAAGCTTGTGTTTGGTGCCGAAGATGAAAAACGCGGCTATCAGAAATATGCCGGTTCGGCTCTACATCCTAAAACAGTGGTTGTAAAAGGGATAATGGCTGACGAATGCGCTGCACTAATGAAAGAGTTCTTTGCAGCGAAACGGAAATGAAAGCAGTGTAATGGCTATTTGATTTCCTCAAAATCTACATATTCGCCATCATCCTGAGTGAATATTTTTTTATGTCTTTTCTCCGGAACATTCTCGGAATATATTTCTTCTTCATCATCATTTGAACGGCGATTCGTTTGGTTATAGCTTTGTTGGCTTGTACGTCCTGATTCCGTTTGTTTCGGGCGGGATGAAGATGAACTACGTCCTAATCCGAAAATCGTTCTTAATATGAAGCCGACAATAGAAAGGCCAAATACGAAAATGGCAATGATAAAAATGAGTATGAATAAAAGTATATGCATCGGACTATGATTTTTATGTTGTTACTTTGATAAAACTCATAGTACAACAAACGTGCCAAGAGATTGTTTATTTACTTTTTCTTGTAAAAAGTGAAAGTAAAATATACCATACAATAATGGCGGCAAAACTGCTAATTCCAAGAAGTAGAAGAAGAGGAATGCAGATAATCAGGAATATAAAACTTATTTTGTTGTCATTCCATGACAGGTTTTTAAATTTCAAAGAAAACATCGGTATTTCTGATACCAGTAATCCGGAAAACAGACAGACAAGTATAAGAAGGTAGACAGGATGGCAGTTGTCTGATATCAGGAAGTCATGTGCCCCTGCCACTAATGAGCCCCAAAACAGAGCATTGGCTGGTACTGGGAGTCCGACAAAAGAGCTGGTCTGCCGTGTGTCATTGTTGAATTTAGCCAGGCGCAAGGCAGAAAAAACAGAAATCAAGAATGCCAAATAGGGTAGATAAGGAGCGATGAACTCCATATTTGCCGGATAGTACATTTCTTTGAACAAGGAGAATACGATCAGTGAGGGAGCAACTCCGAAGCTGACATCATCTGCCAATGAATCCAGATCTTTTCCGATAATGGAATGTGCATTGAGTGCACGAGCCAACAATCCATCAAAGAAATCAAAAATAGAACTTAAAGCGATGAAAAGTAGAGCCAGTTCATATTTTGCTTCAAAAGCCATGACGCAAGCAATACAACCGGAGAAAAGGTTCAGGCAGGTTACGGTATTCGGAATACTATTTTTAATAACGTTTGTCATTGTGACAGAATTATTTGAGTTTGGCGATAACCGTTTGGTTACCGGTCGTTAATTGTCCCATTTTGACACAAATCTCCGTGCCAATGGGTAAATACACATCCACGCGGGAACCGAATTTGATAAATCCCATGTGTTCGTCAATATAACATTCTTCTCCTACTTCAGCGTAGGTGACAATACGGCGTGCCACTGCTCCGGCGATTTGCCGGGTGAGTATTTCCACTCCTTCCGGAGTTTCGATCACTACCGTAGAACGTTCGTTTTCTGTGCTGGCTTTCGGCAGCCATGCTTTCATAAAATTGCCATTATGATGCGCTACCTTTTTAATAGTACCATCTACCGGATACCAGTTGGCGTGTACATTCACGATGCTCATGAAAATAGATACCATTAAGCGGCGGTCATGGAAATATTCGTTTTCATCCACTTCTTCGATGACGACGATTTTTCCATCGGCGGGTGCTACGACAATCTTTTCAGTGTCCTGTCCGAAGAGACGGATCGGACATCGAAAGAAATTCACCATCAGCAGATAGACTGCTATACTCGCTACTGCTACCACATAAAAAGGTATTTTGCAATCGATTCCCCAATAAAGAGCTGCATTAATCAATAGCAATAGCAAAAAGCTTGCCCATAATATATGTGTTCCTTCGCGGTGAATACGTATTTTCTTCAATTTCTTTAGTCGGCCCATGAATGCTGTTTAATGATATTGTCTGCAAAAATATACTTAATTTAAAAAATCAGCAAGTAAATGAGCATAGAAATGCGAATGTTGATAACTTTTTGAGGATTATTTTTGTTTATAACCCAAGAGGTAGTAATTTTATGCCTTCAAATTAACTACTTATCATTATGCAGGATTTCGTTCATTTACATGTCCATACTCAATATTCTCTGTTGGATGGTCAGGCTAGTGTAGCTCGTCTGGTCGATAAAGCCATGCAAAATGGGATGAAGGGTATTGCCGTGACCGATCATGGAAATATGTTCGGTATTAAGGAATTTACGAACTACGTTAATAAAAAGAACAGCGGTCCGAAAGGTGAAGTCAAAGACCTGAAGAAGCGAATTGCAGGAATTGAGGCCGGTACGATAGAATGTGCGGATAAAGAAGCGGAGATTGCTGCCTGCAAAGCTAAGATAGTGGAAGCGGAAAACAAGCTTTTCAAACCTGTCATCGGTTGTGAAATGTATGTTGCGCGCCGCACTATGGACTTAAAAGAGGGTAAGCCCGACCAAAGTGGTTATCACTTGATTGTATTGGCTAAGAATGAAAAAGGTTATCATAATCTTATTAAATTAGTATCGCACGCATGGACACGCGGATATTATATGCGCCCGCGTACTGACCGTAGCGAACTGGAAAAATATCACGAAGGACTTATTGTTTGTTCGGCCTGTCTCGGTGGTGAAGTGCCGAAGCGGATTACTGCCGGGCAATTTGCAGAAGCCGAAGAAGCAATTCAATGGTATAAGAACCTGTTCGGGGATGATTATTATTTGGAGATGCAGCGTCATAAAGCGACTGTTCCCCGTGCCAATCACGAATGTTATCCGTTGCAGGTAAATGTGAACAAATATCTGATTGAATATGCTAAGAAGTTCAATGTCAAACTGATTTGTACGAATGATGTTCACTTTGTAGATGAAGAGAATGCGGAAGCGCACGACCGTTTGATCTGTTTGAGTACCGGTAAGGATTTGGATGATCCTAGCCGTATGCTTTATACCAAACAGGAATGGATGAAAACACGCGAAGAGATGAACGAACTCTTTGCCGACGTTCCCGAAGCGTTGAGCAATACGCTGGAGATTCTTGACAAGGTAGAATATTACTCCATCGACCATGCACCTATCATGCCTACTTTTGCTATTCCCGAAGATTTTGGAACGGAAGAAGGCTATCGGGCGAAGTTTACGGAAAAAGACCTGTTTGATGAGTTTACTCAAGATGAGCACGGTAATGTGGTATTGAGTGAAGAGGATGCGAAAGCAAAAATCAAACGCTTGGGTGGCTATGATAAACTCTATCGTATTAAACTTGAAGGAGATTACTTGGCGAAACTAGCTTTTGACGGAGCTAAGAGAATTTATGGTGAACCTCTGTCGGAAGAAGTCAAAGAGCGAATGAACTTCGAACTGTATATCATGAAAACGATGGGTTTCCCAGGATACTTCTTGATTGTACAGGACTTTATTAATGCGGCACGTAAGGAATTGGGTGTGTCGGTCGGTCCGGGACGTGGTTCGGCTGCCGGTTCGGCGGTGGCCTATTGTCTGGGAATTACGAAAATCGACCCTATCCAGTACGATTTGCTGTTTGAGCGTTTCTTGAATCCGGACCGTATCTCCTTGCCCGATATCGATGTGGACTTTGATGATGACGGGCGTGGAGAGGTACTTCGTTGGGTAACGAATAAATATGGTCAGGAAAAAGTAGCTCATATCATCACTTATGGTACAATGGCTACCAAGTTAGCTATCAAGGATGTTGCCCGTGTGCAAAAGCTGCCTCTATCGGAGTCTGACCGATTGGCTAAATTAGTGCCGGATAAGATTCCTGATAAGAAACTGAACTTGCGGAATGCGATTGAATATGTTCCCGAACTACAAGCTGCGGAAGCATCATCCGATCCGTTGGTACGGGATACGATCAAGTACGCTAAGATGCTCGAAGGTAACGTACGTGGTACAGGTGTACATGCTTGTGGTACGATTATCTGTCGTGACGATATCACCGACTGGGTACCTGTCAGCACTGCTGATGATAAGGAAACGGGCGAAAAAATGCTTGTTACCCAGTATGAAGGTTCGGTGATTGAAGATACCGGATTGATTAAGATGGACTTCCTTGGTCTGAAAACTTTGTCTATTATCAAAGAGGCCGTTGAAAATATCCGTTTAAGTCGTAATGTTGAAGTAGACGTCGATGCGATAGACATCTGCGATCCGGCTACTTATAAATTATATAGTGACGGACGGACGATTGGTACATTCCAGTTTGAATCTGCCGGCATGCAGAAATACCTGCGCGAATTGCAGCCTTCTACATTCGAAGATTTGATTGCCATGAATGCCCTTTATCGTCCGGGGCCGATGGATTATATACCTGATTTTATCGACCGTAAACATGGGCGTAAGCCGATTGAGTATGATATTCCGGTAATGGAGAAATACTTGAAGGATACGTATGGTATTACGGTTTATCAGGAACAGGTGATGCTTCTGTCGCGCTTATTGGCGGACTTTACCCGCGGTGAGTCTGATGCACTTCGTAAAGCGATGGGTAAGAAGCTGCGTGACAAGCTGGACCACATGAAACCTAAATTTATTGAAGGTGGACGAAAGAACGGACACGACCCGAAAGTTCTTGAAAAAATCTGGACCGACTGGGAAAAGTTTGCGTCATACGCTTTCAATAAATCACATGCTACTTGTTATTCGTGGGTAGCTTACCAAACCGCTTATCTAAAAGCTAATTATCCTCCTGAATATATGGCTGCTGTGATGAGCCGAAGCTTGTCGAACATTACCGATATTACGAAACTGATGGACGAATGTAAGGCAATGGGTATTCAGACGCTGGGGCCGGATGTAAACGAAAGTAACCTGAAGTTTACAGTAAACCATGATGGTAATATCCGTTTCGGACTAGGGGCTGTCAAAGGTGTAGGTGAAGCTGCTGTCCATAGTATTATGGAGGAACGTAGTAAGAATGGTCCTTTCCTCGGTATATTCGACTTTGTACAACGTGTCAACCTGAATGCCTGCAACAAGAAGAATATGGAGTGTCTGGCATTAGCCGGAGGGTTTGATAGTTTCCCGGAACTGAAGCGGGAGCAATACTTTGCTGTAAATTCTAAGGGTGAAGTATTTCTGGAAACATTGATGCGCTATGGTAACCGCTATCAGGCAGATAAGGCAGCTGCTTTCAACTCTTTGTTCGGTGGTGAAAACGTTATTGATGTTGCAACTCCTGAAATACCTCAAGGTGTAGAACGTTGGAGTGATCTCGATCGTCTGAATCGTGAGCGTGATTTGGTAGGTATCTATCTTTCTGCTCATCCGTTGGATGAATTTTCTATCGTATTGGAACATGTCTGCAATACACGGATGGCGGATTTGGAAGATAAAGCTGCACTTGTTGGTCGTGAAATAACGATGGGAGGGATTGTGACTAGTGTTCGTCGTGGAGTCAGCAAGAATGGAAATCCGTATGGTATTGCTAAGATTGAAGATTATTCCGGTTCTACCGAAATCCCATTCTGGGGAAATGACTGGGTGACTTATCAGGGATATCTCAACGAAGGAACGTTCCTATATATTAAAGCCCGTTGTCAAGCGAAACAATGGCGACAGGATGAATTGGAGGTGAAAATCACTTCTATGGAACTTCTTCCCGACGTGAAAGAAGAACTGGTACAGAAGATCACGATTATCATTCCTCTGTCAGTCTTGAACTCGGCTTTGGTTACTGAGCTTGCCACTCTGACCAAAGAACATCCGGGAAATACGGAACTGTATTTTAAAGTGACGGATGATGCCGATGTAAGCCACATGTCAATTGATTTGATTTCCCGTCCGATTAAGCTTTCGGTGGGTCGGGATTTAATAACATATTTAAAGGAACGTCCCGAACTGGGATTTCATATAAATTGATTATATTTGTGGCGAGAATAAGCTAACGAAATAACATTTAATAATTAATACTTAAAAAAATGGCTTTAGAAATTACAGACAGCAACTATAAAGAGGTTCTCGCAGAAGGAAAACCGGTTGTTGTAGATTTTTGGGCTCCTTGGTGTGGCCCTTGCAAGATGGTGGCTCCTATCATTGAAGAATTGGCTGCGGAGTTTGAAGGACAAGTAATCATCGGTAAGTGCGATGTAGACGAAAATGGTGATATGGCTGCTGAATATGGTATCCGTAATATTCCTACTGTATTGTTTTTCAAGAACGGTGAAATAGTAGACAAACAGGTAGGTGCAGTTGGCAAACCGGTATTCGCAGAAAAGGTGAAGAAGCTTTTATAGTCGATAATACTTAATACTTATCACTTAATACTTAAAAAAATGGGACTGGAAGACGATTTTTTATTAGCAGATGCCGATGACGAAAAGACCATCGAGTTTATCAAAAACTATCTGCCTCAAGAACTGAAAGAGAAGTTCTCGGACGATGAATTGTATTATTTTCTCGATTTAATCGACGAGTATTACTCTGAAAGTGGCATTCTCGACGCTCAACCCGATGAAGACGGCTATGTCAACATCGATTTGGAAGAGGTTGTGGCTTACATTGTAAAAGAAGCCAAAAAGGATGAAATAGGGGAATACGATCCTGAAGAAGTCCTCTTTGTGGTTCAGGGAGAAATGGAATACGGAAACTCTCTGGGACAGGTGGACTAAACGACGTCCGGTCTCATTGCAGATAAAATTAAGATAAGGGGTGTGCTCTGTGAGTATACCCCTTTTTTTTTGCGGGCTTTTTCTCAAACAGTTTTATGCTATGAGAAAAAGTTCTCACTATAATGAGAAAAAATACTCATTGCTATGAGAATTAATTCTCACTACAGTGAGAATAATCCCTTGCCTGAATAGTCTGAAACAGCGTATTCTGGTTATGTTTCTTCCAATGCATAATACTGATAATCGCGAAGTATCGTCTGAAGAAATTTTTCCTGATTACCCTCACGAGGAGTAACGGAAAGTAATTCCTGTACTTTTTTGGCAAGTGCCGTGATACGTCTTGCCCGGTCTTTTTCGCTGGATTCCAAAGTCCGGGTAATTACATTCACTTGTTCGAGAGATAAATCAGCCGACTGGGGATATACCGGATGATAATTTTGGGTCAGATAGTCGAATTCATCCAGGCTGACATGTATCTTACGATAGTTTTTCTCTTTAATTACCATAGTGCCGGCAGCTAGATCCCCTAATCGTTGGTTGTTCTTATTCAATAAAACGACCAGAAGTCCAAGGCCACTTGTGATGGGACCATCAATTGGGAAAAGAAGCCATCGTAACAGATAAGAGCCGATGCTTGGAGTAGAACCGTCTACTTTTACGACACGGATATTGATGAGTTTTTTGCCAAAGCTCTGTCCGTGATTGAACATCTCGCAAAGAAAAGAATAACCGAGAATCGGTAAATAAACGACGCACAGAAAAAAGAACAAACTGAATCCTGACGGTAAACTTAATTTAGACAAGAGCGTAATAGTGGACAAGATGTAAAGCCCGATCAGAAAATAATCGATGATTAAAGCCATCAGTCGTTCGCCGATACTGGCGGGCGTTTGGCTGATACGAACGAATTGTCCGGTTATTATCGTAGATTCTGCCATTTCAGGTTAAACATTTTTAGGATTCCGTTGCAAATATATCATAATTCTCTTATTTTTGCTTCCGGTTTCGGACAAAACTTATCCGAAATCTATTGAAAAGCATGAAAGAAGTAACGTTTATTCGTCGGAACATTGAAAAATGGAAGGAGACAGAGAAAGTTGTGGAGCGGGCGGCAAGTCTGTCCCCCGACCAACTAGCCGATACGTATACGGACTTGACAGCTGACCTGGCATTTGCCCAAACACATTTCCCAACTTCCCGTATTACTATTTATCTGAATAATCTGGCTTCAGCGTTGCACAACGAAATCTACCGCAATAAACGCGAGAAGTGGACACGGATTATTACCTTTTGGACACAGGAAGTGCCACGAACCATGCACGATGCACGTCGCGAATTATTGACCTCCTTTTTGATTTTTGTTGCCAGCGCATTAATCGGCGTATTATCAGCAGCGAATGACCCGGATTTTGTCCGGCTGATATTGGGAAACGGTTATGTGGATATGACACTCGACAATATTGCCAATGGGGAGCCGATGGCCGTATATAATGGTTCTTCTGAAGTACCGATGTTCTTGGGCATTACACTTAATAACGTGATGGTTTCTTTCAACTGCTTTGCAATGGGATTGCTGACTAGTTTTGGAACAGGGTATATGCTTCTCTCCAATGGTATCATGGTAGGAGCTTTTCAAACATTCTTTTATCAACACGATTTGTTGTGGGAATCCAGTCTTGCCATCTGGTTGCACGGAACGCTTGAAATCTGGGCGATTATCGTGGCCGGTGCCGCCGGATTGGCTTTGGGCAACGGCTGGTTGTTCCCCGGCACCTATTCTCGCCTGGAATCTTTCAGAAGAGGAGCGAAGCGAGGCTTGAAAATAGTGATCGGCACTGTCCCGGTGTTCATTATGGCAGGCTTTATAGAAGGTTTTCTTACTCGCCACACAGAGCTTCCCGATGTGTTGAGGCTTGGCGTGATATTCACTTCTCTGGCATTTATTATATTCTACTATATTTATTTACCAAATAGAAAAAAACATGGAATCACAGAAACCTAAGATTGCGATGTACGTGAAACGTCCTTTCGGTGAGAAGTTGAACGCTTCTTTTGATTTTATAAAAGAGAATTGGAAACAATTGTTTAAGTATTCAACTTATCTGATACTCCCTATATGCTTAATTCAAGCTGCAAACTTTAGCGGTTTAATGGGAAGTATGACAGATCTTACTGCCATGCAGGCGTCCGGAGGAATAAGTGATAATCCTTTAGCTGCTCTGGGACCTTCATTTGCACTGAATTATGCAGGAGTTATCTTTTTTTCATGTTTGGGAGCTTTGCTGATGACTTCTTTGGTTTATGCGATGGTTCGATTGTATAATGAACGGGAAGAACGTCTGAACGGGATTGTATTCGGTGATATTAAATCGTTGTTGCTCCGCAATATTAAAAGACTGTTTTTGATGGGGATTGCCTGCAGCTTCTTATTCATCTTTGCTGTGGTTATTGTTGTCTTGTTGGCTGTGTTAACACCTTTCACACTCATTCTGACCATCCCGCTTTTATTCGCATTTATGGTTCCTTTGGCATTAATGGCTCCCATCTACTTATTTGAAGATATTTCGTTAGGTGAGGCATTTGCAAAAACATTCCGGTTGGGATTTGCAACCTGGGGCGGCGTCTTTCTGGTTTTAATGGTGATGGGACTTATTGCCAGTGTATTACAAGGAATCGTTTCTATACCCTGGTATGTGATCTATATTGTAAAAATGGTCTTCACGATGAGTGACGGAGGTGCAACCTCTTCATCAGTCGGACTGAACTTTGCGCAGTATTTGTTCTCTATCCTGATGCTGTATGGTTCTTACTTGTCGGCTATATTCAGTATCGTCGGTCTGGTTTATCAGTATGGTCATGCATCGGAAGTGGTGGACAGCATAACGGTAGAAAGTGATATTGATAATTTTGATAAACTCTAAAGCAAACCTCTACTAGATGAATCTCACTTCCCCGGCTGATACACTAGTTTGTGATACGGCGCAGATTGCCCTCTGGCAGTCTGATCCGGCATACAACTATAACCGTGAACTGATTACTCCGGAGATGAATGTCTTTGAGTGGATCAGTCGGCAGTTTGGGGAGTTGTTGCGTAAAATATTCGGCAGTCATTTTGCTGAAGAGTATTCAGGGCTTATTCTGGTATGTATTGCCATTCTTCTTTTGTTGCTGATTGTTTGGTTCGTCTATCGGAAACGCCCGGAATTGTTTATGGTCTCGCATAAAAATGTGTTGCCTTATACAGTTGAAGAAGACACCATTTACGGAGTAGATTTTCCGGGAGGGATTGCGGAAGCGCTTTCCCGTCAGAATTACCGGGAAGCAGTACGTTTGCTCTATCTGCAAACTTTGAAACAACTTAGTGACGCTGAACGTATTGACTGGCAACTTTATAAAACGCCTACCCAGTATATTAATGAAGTCCGGCTACCGGCTTTCAGGCAACTGACCAATCATTTCCTGCGGGTACGTTATGGCAACTTTGAGGCAACGGAAGAACTCTTCCGGGTAATGCAGACCCTACAGGGAGAAATAGGGAAAGGAGGCGTCTCATGAAAGGAAGTCGCTGGTTCATTGTCTTTATTGTCGCTTTTCTATTCATCATGTTTGCAATAGAATATCATTTGCCGAAGAATTTTGTGTGGAAGCCCACTTTCGGACATCATGACGAGCAACCTTTCGGATGTGCAGTATTCGATAGTGTATTGTCTTCTTCTTTGCCACAGGGCTACACTTTTTCGAGGAAAAGTCTCTATCAATTGGAGCAGGAAGATACGACGCAACGCAAAGGTATATTGGTTATCTCTGATAATTTGCGATTGTCGGACGTCGATGTAAACGCTCTGTTGAAAATGGCGGAACGCGGAGATAAGATCATGTTGGTGAGTACCTTGTTCGGCAGATATTTGGAAGATACCTTGCAGTTCAGGTCTTACTATTCTTACTTTAGTCCGATGGCTTTGAAGAAATATGCAACTTCATTTATGAAAAAAGATAGCTTGCATTGGATAGGAGATTCGACGGTTTATCCCCGTCAGACTTTCTATTTTTATCCCCAGTTGTGTTCCTCTTATTTTTGGGGAGATTCACTTCCGGAAAGGGTGTTGGCACAAAGAGTTTTTGAGTCGAATGAGTTCCGGTATGAAACAGAGGTGGACTCGTTGACAACGGATAGTCTTGTTTATATGCCTGTAGCGATGTCCCGTCGGTGGGGGAAAGGAGAAGTTATTTTAGTTTCCACTCCTTTGATTTTTACCAATTACGGAATGTTGGACGGCAAAAATGCAACCTATATCTTCCGTTTGTTGTCGCAGATGGGGAAGCTTCCCATCGTTCGCACGGAGGGGTACATGAAAGAAACTGCACAGGTGCAGCAATCACCTTTCCGTTATCTGTTGGCACATCAGCCGCTTCGTTGGGCTTTGTATCTGACGATGATTACCATCATACTCTTTATGATATTCACAGCGAAGAGGCGGCAACGGGTGATCCCTGTTATTCACGAGCCGGCGAATAAATCTCTTGAATTTACCGAACTGATAGGCACGCTTTACTTTCAGAAGAAAGACCATGCGGATTTAGTTCGCAAGAAGTTTTCCTATTTGGCCGAAGAACTGCGGAGAGAGATTCAGGTGGATATTGAGGAAGTGGCCGACGATGAACGCTCTTTCCACCGGATTGCCCGGAAAACCGGAATGGATGCCGGAGAGATTGCTAAATTTATCCGCGAAGTCAGACCCGTGATTTACGGAGGACGTGTTATTGATGCGGAGCAGATGAAGGTATATATCGATAAAATGAATGAAATAATCAATCATATCTAAAGAAGAAATTTATGGAAGAGAATACAGAACAGCGAGTAGATTTAACTCTCTTTTCCGAGAAGATACAAGAGTTGAAAGACCGGATTGCTTCCGTCATAGTAGGGCAGGAGCAGACAGTCGATTTGGTACTGACAGCGATTTTGGCGAATGGACACGTATTGATAGAAGGTGTTCCGGGAGTTGCGAAGACACTGTTGGCCCGTCTGACAGCTCGTCTGATTGATGCAGACTTCAGTCGTGTCCAGTTCACTCCGGACTTAATGCCGAGTGACGTATTAGGTACGACTGTGTTTAATATGAAAACCAATGGTTTTGATTTTCATCAGGGACCGATTTTTGCGGATATTGTATTGGTCGATGAAATCAACCGTGCTCCTGCCAAGACACAGGCTGCCTTGTTTGAGGTAATGGAAGAGCGCCAGATCAGTATTGATGGAACGACTCACCGGATGGGAGACCTTTATACGATTTTGGCTACCCAGAATCCGGTAGAGCAGGAGGGAACATACAAACTTCCCGAAGCACAGCTCGACCGTTTTCTGATGAAGATAACGATGGATTATCCTTCATTGGAAGAGGAAGTGAATATCCTGGAACGTCATCATACCAATGCCGCATTGGTGAAGTTGGACGACATCACTCCCGCTATTACCAAAGAAGAACTGCTGTCGCTTCGTGCTTTTATGAATCAGGTATTTGTAGACCGCACGTTGCTCCAATATATCGCATTGATTGTACAGCAGACCCGTACCAGCAAAGCTGTATATTTGGGAGCTTCTCCACGTGCATCTGTAGCCATGCTGCAATCGTCGAAAGCGTATGCTCTTTTGCAGGGACGTGATTTTGTGACACCGGAAGATATCAAGTTTGTAGCTCCTTATGTACTTCAGCACCGTCTGATCCTGACTGCGGAAGCTGAAATGGAAGGCTATTCTCCAGTGAAAGTGACGCAACGCTTAATTGATAAAGTGGAAGTACCAAAATGAAAAGATTTATGATTTATGAGTTCTGATTTATGATTTGGGCTGCGCGTTGGATGTCTGACTCTATTCATAACATAAATCGAAGAAATCATAAATCGTAAATTATAAACTGTACGTAAATTGTAAGTTGAAGAAATCGTAAACCCAAGAAATTATAAATCATAATTCATAAATCATAATTCATTTGTTTCTAACTCGTCGTTTCTATATTGCCCTTGTCTTGGTTATCCTGTTGTTGGGTAGCGGATATGTTTTTGCTCCGTTCTTTGTTATCGGGCAGTGGGCACTTTTTGTCTTGCTTTTGGTGGTACTGGTAGACGTATATTCTCTTTATCGTATTCGTGGAATCCGTGCTTTCCGCCAGTGTGCCGACCGTTTCTCTAATGGCGACGAAAATGAAGTAAGTATTCGGGTAGAAAGTAGTTATCCGCATCCTGTATCTCTAGAAATCATAGATGAGATCCCTTTTATCTTTCAGAAACGTGATGTCGACTTTCAGGTGAAGCTTGGAGCAAACGAGGGAAAAACAGTTACCTATCGTCTTCGACCTACTCATCGTGGTGTTTACTCTTTCGGTCATATTAGAGTTTTTGTGACCGGAAAAATCGGCTTTATATCCCGGCGCTATACTTGTGCAGAACCTTTGGATATCAAAGTGTACCCGTCATATCTGATGCTCCATCAATATGAATTGTTGGCAATAAGTGATAATCTGACTGAATTGGGAATAAAGCGTATTCGCCGGGTTGGGCATCATACGGAGTTTGAGCAGATTAAAGAGTATGTAAAGGGGGATGATTACCGTACGATTAACTGGAAAGCAAGTGCCCGCCGGCATGAACTTATGGTGAATGTGTATCAGGACGAACGCTCACAGCAGATTTATAATGTGATCGATAAAGGTAGAGTGATGCAGCAAGCTTTCTGTGGAATGACCTTGCTGGATTATGCAATTAATGCTTCGCTGGTGCTTTCGTATGTTGCTATGCAGAAAGAAGATAAAGCCGGATTAGTGACTTTCGATGAACACTTCGATACTTTCGTGCCTGCTTCCAAGCAATCGGGATATATGCAGACATTGCTGGAAAGTCTTTATAGCCAGCAGACCACTTTTGGGGAGACAGACTTCTCGGCTCTTTGCGTTCATTTAAACAAACATGTCAGTAAACGTAGCCTGCTGGTACTATATACTAACTTCTCGAGTATAGGAGGAATGAACCGTCAATTATCTTACCTGAAACAACTAAACCGCCAGCACCGTTTGCTCGTAGTCTTTTTTGAAGATGTCGATTTGAAGGAATATATCGCCCAACCGGCAAAAGATACGGAAGGGTATTATCGGCACGTGATTGCAGAAAAGTTCGCTTACGAGAAGCGGCTGATTGTATCTACTTTGAAACAACATGGAATCTATTCTTTATTAACTACACCGGAGAATCTTTCAATTGATGTGATTAATAAGTATCTGGAGATGAAGTCACGACAGTTGCTTTAGACATAAGAACAAAAGAACATATTTTTGTAGTTTTTTGTACTTATGTTCTTTTGTCTGAAAAAATGTGTCAAAGAGTGATGGCTTTCCGTGTTTCCACAAAGAAGAATATAGCCATTCCAATGATGATAATTCCCAGTATCCCATAGAAGAGTCTTGCCCGGTTGCGTCCTACATTCCGGACAATGGTTTGTGCGTTGCGCGTTGTAAAGAACCAGTCCCAGTTCAGCAATGACGCCAGCAGGGAGACGATTCCTGCCAGCGCAAAGATTCCTTGTACGATATATTGTCCGGTCATAGTCTGATTACTCTATTTCCGTCTTCCAGTTCTTCAATCGTTACTTTTACGGCATTTCCCGGAAGTAATTCTTCTACCAGTTCCGGCCATTCAATAAAGCAGAGAGCGCCACTGTAGAAATAGTCTTCGTAGCCCATGTCGTACACTTCACTTAGTTTTTTGATGCGGTAAAAATCGAAGTGATAGATTAATTCTCCGGTTTCGTCCGAACGGTATTCGTTGACAATGGCAAAAGTAGGAGAAGTGATAACATCCGTTACGCCCAATTCTTCGCAGAGCGCTTTGACAAATGTCGTTTTGCCGGCACCCATCTTTCCGTATAAAGCAAATACAGTGTTGTCGCCCATAGCAGCGATAAATTCACGGGCTGCTTCATGGATACTTTCCAGTGATTGAATTTTGATTTCCATATACTATCTATTATTATGACTTTTTCCTGCAACAACTCTTTCCGATTTTACAAACAGCGTAAATCAGGATAGAGAAGAATATGATGGAAGCTCCCGAAGGGACTTTCCAGTGATAAGAAATAAATAATCCACCCAGGCAGCCCAAGAAACCGATGCCGATTGATAACCAGATAATCTTCTTGAAACTATAAGTGAACAAGTTGGCTGTCATCTGTGGAATGGTGAGAAGAGAAATGGCCAGTACGATGCCTACCATACGCAGGCAGGCTACAATTGTCAGCGCAATGAACATCATCAACACATATTCAAATATCTCTACCGGAATCTTTTGCGAACGTGCAAACTCACGGTCAAAAGCAATATATACGATAGGGCGGATAAACAGATAAAAGAATCCGGTCAGTATTAGTGCCAATATGCCGAGCATCCATAAATCGATTTGGTTGATGGTCAGGATATTGCCAAAGAGGTAAGCCGACAGGTCAGGCGCAAATCCCGGCGACAGGAAGCTGAACATAATTCCGAGTGCCATCCCTAACGTCCAGAATACTGCAATGGCAGAATCTTCGCGCATATCTTTCCGTCTGCTAAGCCACTCGACACCAAAAGCTGATAATACCGAGAATACGGCTGCCGATAGTATCGGGGAAATTCCGGCAAACAATCCTAACCCGATCCCTCCGAAAGAAGCATGAGTGATTCCTCCGCTGATAAATACCAGGCGGCGGGTTACGATATATGTACCGATAATCCCACAGGCAATGCTTGCCAGCAGACTTCCCAATAGGGCGTGTTGAAAGAATGTATATTGTAGTAAATCCATCACCTCTCATCTGCTTTTTTTACTTCTACGTTTCTTCTTTCTCCGATAATCAGAAAAACTTCGTCTTTGAGATCATCTGGTAATTCAATGCCACGGAGCTGAAGGCTACGTATCCATCCGGCCACTTCTACATCCAGTGTCGTATACAATACATCCCGAAACATTTCTGTTTCTTCTTCTGTATACGCATCTCCTGCCCTGCCAATGAACTGATCCAGTTCTTCGTCATCGTAATATTCTATTTTTTTGCTGACAGCTGCCAGCAGGCTATCCCGTTCGCATACTTCGTGTTGTCCGCAGCATTCCACATCTACTTCCTTCACTTCCGGCATACGGTCCAGTTCGCCCTTTTCTATTTTCTTTTGCAGTCTTTTGTTGCGGATAATTCCGGCTATCAGCGCAATGACACCCAGCAACACCAGACTTATAATAAGTATCCACATGACAATATAACAGTTACCAATCAATTTTGTGCAAAGTTACTTATAAATTTGCATTCTATCATGTATGCTATCTATTTCTTTCGTACTTTTGTATGTTACCTACAAAATAAACATTGGCGGGTGAATTAAATTTCACCAATCAATGAAAATGACTTAAGATATTTGAAGTACAATGAAGAGAGATTATTTACTATTAGCGTTACTGTTGGTTGGAAACATTACTTTTGCCCAATCTCCTATTGAGAGGGCCTTGAATACAATTAACCGTTCCTCTGCCGAAGCTACTATCAACTTTTTGGCTAGTGATGAATTGCAAGGGCGTGAGGCTGGGTTTCATGGTTCGCGTGTGACTTCAGAATATATTGTTTCTTTGTTGCAATGGATGGGAGTATCGCCTTTGGCTGACAGCTATTTCCAGCCTTTTGATGCTTACCGTAAAGAACGTCAGAAAAAAGGACGTCTGGAAGTACATCCTGATTCCATAGCAAAACTGAAACAGGAAGTTCATCAGAAGCTTTCCATGAGGAATGTATTGGGAATGATTCCCGGTAAAAACACCAAAGAATATGTGATTGTGGGGGCTCATTTCGACCATTTAGGTATTGATCCTGCACTCGATGGCGACCAAATATACAATGGTGCTGACGATAATGCTTCCGGTGTATCGGCAGTGCTGCAAATTGCAAGAGCCTTTTTAGCCAGTGGACAGCAACCCGAAAGAAATGTAATCGTTGCTTTTTGGGATGGAGAAGAAAAAGGACTGCTTGGCTCTAAATATTTTGTACAAACTTGTCCTTTCCTATCTCAAATCAAAGGTTATCTGAACTTTGACATGATTGGCCGTAACAACAAACCTCAACAACCCAAACAAGTCGTTTATTTCTACACAGCCGCCCATCCGGTCTTTGGGGATTGGTTGAAAGAGGATATCAGAAAATACGGTTTGCAATTGGAACCGGATTACCGTGCCTGGGAAAATCCGATAGGAGGAAGTGATAACGGTTCGTTTGCCAAAGTAGGTATTCCGATCATCTGGTATCATACGGACGGGCATCCTGATTATCACCAGCCTTCCGATCATGCCGACCGATTGAATTGGGATAAGGTCGTAGAAATCACCAAAGCCTCTTTTCTCAATATGTGGAAGATGGCAAATGAGAAGTCTTTTTAATGAAGCAGATAAAATACAATCCTGATAATTAGCGGGAAAAGTCAGGATTGTATTTCTTATTTTTTGAGTATTCTTTTTAAATAGTCGATAGGTGGCAAATTCACAGTCTCAAAACTTCCTTTATAAAATACAGCAAAATTATTAAAAACACACGGTAACTCTTTTGCTTTCTGTAGCGTATCTACTTGAATAAAAGAAACAGGGACATCATTTGTTTCACAATATTGTTTGATCATTTCAATGTATTTATAGATGTAGGGGCATTGCATATCATAATAAATCGTCAGTTCCTCACTTTCTATTTTCAGATTCTTGGCATTTGGCGCGAACTTCGGTACTGTTCCGTCGAAAGAAAGAGCAAGCAATTCATATCCGTTATCAGTAGTGTCAACCACCTCAAAACCAAATTTCTTTGCAAATGATTGGTCGGAAAGCCAGCTCTTCTGTTTTTTTGCCCCAAGCATACAAATGCCGGATCTACCTTTTTCTTTGGCATCGGCTATACAGTACTCTATTAATGCTTTCCCATATCCGTTTCCTCGGGGGCTACCTAGCACCCATAAACAATACAGATAATAATAGTTGTCGCCGATGACGGGAACCCAAGCTGTTTCAAGAGGGGCATATTCAATAAAAACCGTAGCTTTGGCGTTTAACTTTCTAAAGACATGGCCTTCATTCAGCCGGTCGGAAAGCCATTGCCGTTTTGCTTCAATACCAGGATGAGACTTTTTGCTGCGGATGATGCAGCATAAATGCTCATTAGAAAGATTTTCTGTTGTTAAGTTTGTAAAGTCAGTATTCATATACACCTTTGTTTCAAGTTAGATATTATCAATCGGATAGTGTAGTAATTGTAATACTTGATTAGCCCGGTTGACAGATAAGCAAATACAAATGTAGTGAATTTTGCGGATAATCTCTGTTGGGTGACTATGGAAATCACAAAGACTTTTTATACATCTGCAGAGGATGTTGAACGAGAACTCATGCGAATGTAAAACTTCATTGCCTAACTTAGGATTAGATTGACCGCAGTTCTACCTAATCTGGAGCGAGACAATGAAGTTTATAAAAATAAAAAGATAACAGATATATAATATTAAGGTCGATATATTTGTAAACTCAAAGAGTTGTTCTTTTATCTTTTTATTATTCTACAGGTTGTGCGCCAGTGTCGCCTTCAATCTTCCATCCCGGGTTCTGATAAACGACTGAACTTGTAAAATCATTCTTATCCGAGGCTGTCTGACGAAATACAGCCATACCTATCGGATTCAGATAATGAGCAGGTGTAAAGAGGAATCCCTTTTGCCCGGCAATCAGATTATTCTTCGTGATTTTTTCGTATGGAAGAATATATTTACTTAAATCAGGTGAGGACATATTACCTTCTGCCGGATCTACTTTACATAAATCTGCCAGTTGCGTTTCATAGTTGCTTCCCCAGTATAGCATACCTTCTACACGGTAAGGTTTGGATATCAACTGGTCGCATGCACGCCAGCGTTTCAAGTCTTCCCAGCGCAAAGCTTCTGCACAAAGTTCGTTACGGCGTTCACGGCGGATATTATATAACGTCGCGTCTATCAATTGGCCATGAGAATAAGCACCGAAATCGCCTTTAGCCTCTTCGCTCATCTGTGTTGCAGCGATTGTCTTATTATAGTCTTCGTCCACTTTGGCGCGTCGGCGTAAAGCTTTCCAATATCCGTCGGCTGTTCCGTCGATTCTACCATTTTTTTCATACGAAGCTTCCATGTAAATCAACATGGCTTCTGCTGCACGGAAAACAATACCACCTGATGTTCCCGCACTATGGTCATTTGCCATGTGACTGGAGTAGTGTTTGCCTTTTTTGATGATGAATCCGGTTGTTGCCAAACTTCCTTTATCGCCATAAATGAAACGGATTGAGCAATAACTGGGAGTTCCGTCATCACCGTAATAATTCACATCACCTTTATTTTCGGTGTTGGCATCACCCGGCTTTTTGGTAAAGATAACAATGCGTGAATCACGATTCTGTAAAGTGGAATTTACTCCTTCTTTCTCCCAATCGGGATTATAATCGGAACCGGCTGCATAGATGGGAAGCCCATTGCGCATCAGGAAAGAATTGACCATGCCGCGAGTCCATCCGGAACCACCGCCATTGCGTTCCAACTCCATTTGCAAGTTGTTGGTTACCAATCCTTCCTTGAATTGTTTCCACATCAATATTTCATCATATTCTTCCATGTTTTCATCGCAGAACATGGTGTAGTATGGATTGATGGAAACCAGACCGGCATTCATACCTTCGGGGGTATCGGTATTGTCAGCCAGTTTTCCGACGATATAGTCGCCCACTACTTTTGATGACTTCATTGCTTCATCAAGAAAATAAGCCACTTCTGTATCACTGTTAAAACCGCTTACATCTGCGGGATTACCAGGCCATCCTTTTCCACCGGGTACAAAAGCTGTTCCTTTGTGATACTTTTCCCAAGTCGCTTCGAAGAGGGCAACGCGTGCACGTAGCAAGTGAGCTACGTTTTTGCTGATGCGATTCTTGCCACCGGGACTTTTATCAAGCAACAATTCTGTTGCTTTTTGCAAATCGTCCAGAATGAAGCGTGCTACCTTATTACGCGGCTGGCGCTTGCTGGATTCCACCAAAGTCTCTTCTACGTCGGGCAATGCGGTAGTGATAATAGGCAGATCTCCTAAAGAAACCAATAATTTATAATAATTGTATGCCCGGATCACGTACATTTCTCCGATATAATGCTTCACATTATCCTGATTGCCGGTAATAGTGCCTGCTTCGAATTTCGGTAAAGTATTATCAAAGAAATAGTTGCAGGTTCGTATTTTGCTCCAGTCCCATTCGCCTTCACCAGACGGCACCTTCTTTTGTCCGGGTATCCAGAAGGCCGGTGAGTCACCACTGGCTTGATTATCAGTATCATTGTCTTTGCCGAAGAAATTAATGCCATACGCGTCAGTCACTGTTTCAAATGAGTAAGCATTGATTGTGTATGCAGCCAGGTCACTTTCGGATGCAAAATATTTTTCGGGAATTACTTTATCCAGTGGTTCCCTGTCGAGAAAATCATTGCAACCGGTCAGTCCGCCCAATAGCAATGTTCCTATTGTCAAAAGTTTAATATGTTTTTTCATAATCGTTTATCATTTAAAATGTTGCACTTAAACCGAATGATACAGTCTTGGATAGCGGATAGGTACATCCGTCCCAGTTACCGATGCCAACAGTTTCGGGGTCAAACGTATCGGCCAGACTGGTAATAGTAAATAAATTCTCTGCTGAAACAAAGAATCGCAGATTGTTGACGCAGAATTTTTCTGTCAAAGATTTAGGTAATGTATAACCTAAAGTAACATTTTTCAGACGGCAGTAAGCCGCATTTTGCAAATATCGGGTCTGTGGATTACGGTTTCTATCATTCTCGAGAGGACGCGGATAATAACCACCCAGGTTAGCTCCTAGCGGATTAGTCGTATCTTCTCCGCGGAAATAGTCCAGATGAGGTTTGAAAAAGTTGGTTTGCCAGTAGCCTACTGCTCCCCAGAACATTGTAGAACCACTCCCCGGCATATAATCACGTTTCATCGTTCCTTGGAAAAATAATTTAAGGTCGAACCCTTTCCAGGCGGCATCCAGATTCAAACCAAAGTTGTAGCGTGGTGTACTGTTGCCTATTTTCTTCAAATCACCATGATCAGCCAGTGTTTTGTTACCTCTGCTGATCTGGCCGTCACCGTTCAAATCCGCATACATGATGTCACCTGCTCCCCAGCCGGAACCGAGTACATCCTGTGCGCCATTGGGCATACCGGCCAAATGATCTTTCATCTCTTGATCGGTCTTTGCGATGCCGATTGTTTGGAATCCCCATATATCACCTACGTGAGCACCTGCATAATACGTATTATTATTGTCTTTATCTAAAATTGTGTTTGACGGATTGGGGTATTTATCAATAACCACTTGATTGTCTGACAAAGATAAGGTAACTCCATACTTAAAGTCGCGTATCTGGTCGCGCCAGTTCACCTGTATTTCCCAACCTTTGGAAGTCATATCGAGGTTGTTTACTTTGGGAACGGCAATGCCTAAGAGATTGGGTAGTTCGGGGGCGGGGCCTACCATGTTTTTAGATTTACGCTGGAAATAGTCGAATGTTACATTCAAACGATTGTTGAGCATAGATAAGTCGAAACCTAAATCCAGTGTTTGCGTCTTTTCCCATGTCAGTAAGGAAGATACCAGCGCGGATTCTTTGGAAATATTTGGTTTTACGCCATTTACCAGCCAACTGCCTAGTGCGTAATTGCCCCATTGGTCTTTGTTAATATCAATAGTTCGATAGAATGGATACCAGTTATCTGTGTTTTGGTTGCCCAATTCACCCCATGAACCACGTATCTTGAATGTGCTGATTAAATCGGTCAGGTCTTCAAAAAATGCTTCACGGGCCATGTTCCATCCTAAGGAGAATGATGGGAACAGATTCCAGCGGTTATCTCGAAGGAAACGTGAAGTGCCGTCATATCTCATATTTACTTCAGCCAGATAACGTCCTTTGTAGTCGTAATTAACACGTCCGAAGAAGCCGGCTGTAGCCCATTCGGAGTACCCTCCTCTGTTTTGTGCATTTGTCTGCGTGGTGTTCAAGGTAGCCACTTCCGACATGATACCGTCTTGGGAAGCGGTAATATCACGTTGTTTGAATAGTTCGCTCTGAAAACCTAGCATCACTTTAAAGTTGTGCCCGCTTTCTAATGATTTGCCGTATTCGGTAAAGATGTTCGGATTGAAGAAATTACTCTTATAAGCATATTCTGTAACGCTGGAAGTTTGATTGGCAATAATGTAGGGATTTTTACTCACATCATAACCATAAACGGTTTGATAATCGGTATGGTTGAAATTATAGTTGGAACGGTAGTTCAATTCTACGTTAATTTTCCAGTCTTTGATGGGTTCCACGATGAAAGCAAGCTGGTGTGCCATCACGTCTTTTTGTGATTTATATCGGCCTCCTTCTGTTAATTGGTAAATCTTGGATTCGACAGTATAGAATCCGTTTGGGTCTACTACCGGAATGACAGGCCAGTAGCGGCATACATCGAAATAGAATACATTACTTTTGATATCGCCTCCGGCAAATGAAGGAGCTTCATAATCCGTCCGGTTAAAACGCATACTATAGCTTATTTTCAACCATTTGGTTAAGTCCGCATTGATTTTTGCAGTAAAGGAGTAGCGTTGTTTGTTATCATCTCCAAACTTCAAGAGACCTCCTTGGTCCAGATAATTCGCAGAAAGATAATATTGTATTTTATCCGTTCCACCATTTACGCTCAATGAATGCTCGTGGGTAAAGCTATTACCAAATAACGTTTTTAACCAGTCGGTATTGCCGGTAGGCATCACGTCTTGCCGTTGGGGATCATCGAATGAATTCCATCTTCCCGCATCGGTCGACCACATATATTGTGTGCTTTTTCCTGCCTGAAAATCCAGAATTTGTTGAAGTTTGGTGGCGCTATACATGGGAGTCTGTCCACCATTAGTTAACTGGTCATTGACTGCCAGAGCAAAATTGTATGAATCTGCCATTTCAGGCATATTCAAGGGAGATACAAAACGGAAGTTGTTATTATAGTTAACTACCGTTTTTCCCGACTTACCTTTCTTCGTTGTAATCAGGATGACTCCACCTGGTGCCCGCGAGCCATAAATGGAGGAAGCGGCTGCATCTTTCAGTACAGAAATATTCTCAATGTCCTGTGGATTGATGGCGTTCATGTCTCCCTCCATACCGTCAATGAGCACCAATGGTTCTACCTTTGAACCAGCTCCAATTGTTCCAACACCACGAATATTGAATTTTTTGTCTGAACCTAAGGAACCACCACCATCACCAGTAGAGATATTCATACCCGGAACCATACCTTGCAAAGCTTCTATGGTAGAGTTAACGGGACGTGCCGAAATTTCTTTTGCTCCTACCGTAGATACAGATCCTGTTACATTCACTTTCTTTTGTGTACCAAAAGCAACCACAACAACTTCATCCAATGTTTGTGTATTGTCTTTAAGGATGATATTCAATGATTGTCCTGTGAATTTGATTTCTTGAGTCTGATAACCAACAAAAGAGACTACAATAATATCTCCGGTTTTTACATTGTTTAAAGAGAAGTCACCGTTGATTCCGGTGATTGTACCGTTCGTCGTACCTTTGGCTACGACGGATGCACCGATGATGGTTTCACCTGCTGCATCTTTTACTACACCCTTACAAGTAGTACCCTGTTGTACAACGGAAACTTTTAGAGTGCTTTCACCAGTTTCCGGATAAGCTGCTTCTACTGACATTGTCAGTAGGAACAACAACATACTAACTGACTTTAGTTGTTTTAACATAGCATTGAATTTAAAGTTTTTCCTAGAATCCTGAATTACTTTTAATAAGTTCTTTCAGAACTTATTCCGTGCGTAAAACGTTGGATTCAAAGCCTTAAATTCAAAAAAAGAGTCTTCTTTTAAGCGATCTTTTCTACTTGTTTTATACCCATTTTATATCTATTTCGTACCTGTTTGTGTTAGATGAAATAACAAGGATGATGAAATAAACAAGTAGTTTCATTTCTGTCTCTTATACACATCTCCGAGCCCACGAGACCATGGCTAA
>NZ_JAJKHN010000089.1:0-25790 GCF_020982715.1 Bacteroides sp. 1_1_30 | reverse complement strand
GGCAAAGAACGGTGAAAAGATTATATGGGCATACATTTTATCCGGTATGGACCAAACATAGGGTTTTATTATCCATAATATTGTGATGCAACTACCGGCTGATCGTAACACTGCATGTCCTGTCAAGAGTCCGTTTGAACCAGATCCCCAGAAAATAAAAACAGATAATGTGTTATATTTATTTGTAAAACAAGAAATAATCACTGCATTTGCACATTTTCAAACATGAATGGTTATGTGCAAATCAAATGATTATATACATAAAACAAGCCAATAGCCAATATATCAACGATACACAGGGTGCTGCCGTTTTTGGCGCCCCCCATCGAAAAGGAACGGACGAAGGGAAACAGCGGCGTGAGCATTACAGGTTCAAGGAGTTGGCTGCTTCGGAATTCCCATATCAGGTGAAACTTTTTTCCAGAAATCTCGGACTTGTCAAGCTTGTCCTCCATTCTGACGGATGATGATGATTACAATTGCCCACAGCAGACAGGAATATGGGTGCATATGCAAATATTGAAACCATTATCTATCTGAAATACAAGACTTTTCCGGGAATGATCGGACGGAAAAACAAGGGATAACAGGTGGACAGCAGGCATATTGCCAAACATAGGAAAGATGTCTTCAGACCGGTCGCAATGCTTGCCCCGACAGGCACTTATATGGTGCCCGATACTCTCAAAAAAGATGTTGACGATTTCTGTGAGGTTGTCAAAGAGGAATTGCCTAATGCTGATTTTTTCAAGTCGGCAGGAGTTAGAGGGGGCACAGAAGAACAATCATTGAAGCAACTCGAGAGTACTTTTATGTTATTACCCGTAATGGCAGTTTACTTAAATATTACGATAATTCTGGTTATTATTACGATTTGTGTTTTATATATTACGATTTGTGTTAATTATGGGTTAAATCTTTGATTTTACACTAATAATAGAAAAAGTCATACTATATTTGTATCGAAATAAACGATAAGCAGTAAGATGTCAACAGATATATTAAGAATCATTGAAGGCGGATTGGCGAATGACAAACGAAAAATCATCAATTACGCAATACGTTTGGCTGAGAGGCTGAAAGCCGACGGAGATGTTCAGCTATCTAAGTGTATAGTTGAACAGATAGAATCGTCCACGCATAAGAATGTTGCTACAGCTGATGCTATGCGCATGGTTCCACTGGACATGGACAGTAAATTACAAATAGTGGAAATTGTTCCGGAGAACTCGAACAGAGCTGATATCGTATTATCAAATATGGTACAGAAGCAGGTGGAGGAATTCATTAAACTGATAAAGAATGATACAGAATTGGAACTGGCGGGCTTGAATATCAGGAAATCATTGCTGCTTTATGGCGCACCGGGATGTGGAAAGACTTCCATTGCCCATTACATCAGTGAGAAAACAGGACTCCCATTGGTGGTATCCCGCCTTGATGCTATTGTGTCTTCATTATTGGGTAGTACGGCGAAGAATTTAAGCAGGATATTCTCTTATGTCAACAGTATGCCGTGCATTCTTTTGCTTGATGAATTCGACGCTCTGGCTAAAGCTCGTGATGACAACCATGAATTGGGAGAACTTAAACGTGTGATAAACAGTCTTCTTCAGAATATTGATTCAATGTCACCATCCACTGTGCTGATAGCAGCTACCAATCATCCAGACCTGCTTGACAAGGCCGTATGGAGGCGTTTCTACACAAGGCTTGAGGTGGGCCTGCCTGATGAAGACAGTAGAAAGCAGATTGTCAGAAATACATTGAAGGGCTTCAAATGTGTGATTCTTGAAGACGAAAACCGAATGAAGATTATATCTGAACTCATGGCCGATCTGTCCCCTTCGGACATTTGTACGATTTTAACCAAACTGAAAGTCAAGAGCATTATTGATGGCAGCAAGGAAATCAACTATGAACAGATTCTGGCATCTATTTACGAATTTGGAGGTAAAGATGAACCTATGGATAATTTTATAGTGTACCTCAATACCTATGGAGTTACACAGAATACAATCTCAAAAATGTTGAATATCAGCATACGTCAGGTGCGTAATGCATTGTCGGACAAAAAATAAGATAAAGAAGATGTCAAAAACATTACCTATTCAGCAAGTACATTTCCGTGGGGAACGGGACCAGTTTCTAACGGAAGGCGGCGGAGGATCCAGGCTACCTAAATGGGTCAACGAGGAAAATATAAGAGCCAATATTCTTCGGGTCAATGCACACATAGCCGAACTGGAACATGCCTTTGAAAAACGGGATGAAACATCTTTGCCAATCCTGACTATAGTTGATATCAACAAGGAAGCTACAGCGAAATCGCATAGGTTCGCCATACATTCCATGGTGGATGTGAACAAAAAGCGTAATGTCTTGGGTACGACTGACATTGGTAAACTGCTTGTTAAAATAGATACAAGAGCCGATTTAAAGGCGATTGCTGAGAAATTTAATCCGGAAAACAAGAATCTCAGCAAGAATCTGCAAAAAGGATTGGCCGCCGTTGCGGACATCACTAAATATGTTCCTATAACCGACACTTCCATTGAATCTGCTGAAGTCTTGAAAGTTCAGTTAGTCGATTATTTAAATTCGGAGATGAATCTACGCTCCAAGAGGTTATTGCTTAATTTCTGCAATAAGAATAATGTCGAAGTCGAAGAATTAAACTATGCGAGTGAACTGCGATTATTCAAGTTGAAAAATATCTCCAGGGAGAATGCCGGTGAACTTGTTGGAATGGATGGCGTGCTGTCTGTCAGAAAAATGCCGACTATCGAATTTCAGGCGGCTCCGGAACCGGAAGATAGTGAAATAGAGATAATGCTCCCTAAGGATGGACAGGATTATCCCATAGTAGGTTTGCTTGATTCCGGTGTGACAGACATAGGATATATGCGTCCGTGGCTGTTGAAAGAAGAAAATGTAGCTGATCTACTGCCTGATGAAATAGATAGAAGGCATGGGACGGCTGTAGCCAGTATCATCAATTATGGTGATTTCTTGGAAAAAAGAGACTTGACACAATGCGGACCTTGCAAGATACTTAGCTGTATCATCAATGGTCAGACCCGGATTTATGAGAATGAACTGGTGATGAACATACAGCAAGCGGTGGAACGCCATTCTGACGTTAAAGTATGGAACTTGTCACAAGGAATAAATGCCCAGATAGAAGACAATCGTTTTTCTGATCTGGCTGTAGCGCTGGACAGCCTTCAAAAGCAATACAATATATTGATATGCAAGTCTGCTGGAAATATTGACAATCCAGCCGATACCAGTCAATCATTCCGGCTGAACAAAGGGGCGGATTCTGTCATGAGCCTTGTGATCGGTTCGATAGCTCATGCAAAAACGACGGAACGGGACGCAGAGGAAAATGACAGGAGTCCATTTTCTCGTATTGGCCCAGGGGTGGAGAATCATACCAAGCCTGATCTTGTCCATTATGGTGGAAACTGGGATACTCACATTTCTGCTTTTTCTATTTATGGCAGGCAGTTCTGTATGTGTAGTGGAACCAGCTTTTCCACACCACGAATCGCATCGTTGGCTGCAAATATTCAATATCGGTTAGGCGTTCCTTTTAATCCGTTACTGATTCGTGCCATTTTAATACATAATGCTTTCTATCCTTCAAATATAGCTAAATCAACGGATAATTTCAAATACGAGATGGGGTTTGGTCTCCCTGCCACCCTGGACAACATATTATTGAACGATTCTGACGAAAGTACGATGATATTCTGTCATACAATGGATAAGGGTATAGATGTCCAGTCGCTGGACTTTCCTTTTCCGAAGAGTATGGTTGACGATGAAGGATACTACTATGGGGATATTACTGTTACACTGGCTGTTGATCCTGTATTGATAGCAAGTCAGGGAAGCGAATATTGTCAAAGTCAGGTGGATGTTTATTTAGAGACGTTTACGGAAGTTGACCATGCAGATCTTTCACAATCATCAATGATGAGGAATGAAGAGAGGATGTCCAAGGATTCTGCCAATGTATTGAATGACTTGTATTATAAGAAAGCTGCCTTTAAGGCGGAAAAAGCGAATGAAAGGATTCTTATTGAGAAAGGAAACAAGTATCAACCGATTAAGAAGTATCATGTGTCATTGGGCGACATGACACCTGCCAATAAGAGGAATATATTGCAACAAGAGAAAAAGTGGGCACTGAAACTTGTAGGACTTTATAGGCAAGCAGCTGAGGTATCCAGAGAATTGGACGGAACAGACATATCGCAAAAGGTTGTTTTGATAGTGACTATAAAAGATCCTAAGAAAAGAGGTGTTATCTATAATGAATGTAAGAAATTGCTGGCAATCAGAGGTTATGCCCATAATGATATCGAGATTAGGAATACAATACAGATCGAGAACAGTGCTTCTGAAAATCTATAAATGAAGATTCTTTATCTTTGCAGGTAATAAGAGCCATCTGCTTATTTAGCGGTGGCTCTCTAAGTATGAAGCCGATGCATTGCCTATTCAATCGGGTGATTTTACAGCAAACAGACCGATAGAATATTGGATTCGTGGATATTTCTACCGTACTATAAACAAGGTTATCGGCCACACCCGATATGTTTGCAACCAGATGAGATATATCTCTATCAATGAGGGGGACATAGCTTTCAGTATATATTAAAAAAGAACAATCCTGCCATAGACACAACCGATTTATTTGCCGGAATTATACTTCCCACAAACAGGTCGGTTCCCGAGTCGAGAACCGGTAACCGGTTACAAAAGCTTGGGGTATACCAGCTTTCCTTCGATACCGCAGGTTTCCAGAACGGCAGTATTTTCTTTGTTGAAGGAAATCAGGCAGGATGGCGCCCCGGCAGTGCCTCCCTGCTCTCCGGTGACATGATAGAACCTGAGCCGCCCCCTGATGAAAAGTATTGTGTCCGCATAAGGGAATATCAGTTCATGAAACAGCCGGGTGTCCGTGCGGGCAAAAGTGAGCGCAATAGCATTCCGGTGCTCCACACATTTACGGATAAAGCGGACAATCAGTGGCGTGTCATAGGGCGGATTACAGAACACCCGTCCAAACCATGGCTGCCGTAACCCGTCATCCCCGACGGTGTAGTGATGCCTCGCCGTATCCCATGGACAGTTTACCGGTGAGTACGGGTCCAAATCGAATTCTCCCAACCTGTCAAGCAAATAAGGAGGTGTAAGCCATTCATTTTTTCCGGTGGAAGATTTTCCTTCAAAAGTCACATTCATGACAAGTCAGATTGTATCGTTACCTATCTGGATATCAAACGGATTCAAGTCAAACTCATGCGTAATGTTGGTATCATCCTGCTGCGATTCAAGACAGTCCTCCGTAAAGATACACCCTTTGAGTGTCACCGTTGTGGTCGTCCAATCATCACTGGCCATGGGGTTGGCAAAGCTGATGATCAGGTCGAACTCACCGATTTCGAGCAACGAGCCATAGACTGAACGCAACAATTGTTGCGTGGCATAGTCCATTGTGATACTTGCCGTATAGGTAATGTTTCCAAATCCACGACTGACAGGTTTTCCACCCATGCCATAGTTACTTTCCACCTTACGTTTTTTCGACCATTTGATAGCGGATACACCTTCAAGGGTCGTGGATCCCTCGTCAATTCCCAGGGCGGTCGATGACAGGGTTATCATAGACCACGAATATGCCACATTGTTAATTATTGCCATTTTCTATGATTTGTTTGCGGTTAATGAAAGTCCTTCCTCTACATAAATCCCTACAGCCACTCCGACAGGCACAAGGACATAGGAGATGCGGAGCGTATCGTCCACCAGTACATTCTGGTTCGGATCGATAGTGACAGCATATCCTGAAATTTCCTGCGCTGCCTGCATTTTGGCCAATATATCCCCGATAAGCGTCTTGAATGCCGTAATCTTCGACGGGGCAAGGAACCCGGTTGAAGGATTGACCATCAGCGGGGAATTCACATACGGCAACAGTGCGGCACGCACGGCACGACGGCTCTTGTTGATAGTACGGTTCCTTGCGATGGTGCGGAAATCGCCCGTTGAACAGGTCCGGTCCTTTGAAATATAAATACCGTTCTCACGGCCGGCATACTTGATGGGAAAAATATAGCCCTTGTCATCAAGTTCGTCAAGCAATGACGGGGACAACGACTCATACCGGTTCAGGCTGATAAAATGCTCCTCCGCCTCGTCAAGACTGATATCACCGAACCCCAGCTCTATCTCCTGAAAATCATCCGTGAAGAGGTTGAACTGTTTGACCCATGCTATGGATTCATGGACGTTCGCCTTGGCAATGGCGCCCATGACCGCGCCCAAGAATCCTACCGGTGTGTGGTTCTTGTTGCGTATCTGCATCGTGAAGATCCTTTCGTGATGCGCCTGGCCGAATATACAGCTGATACGGCTTGATTCACAGATACATGAAGGAATTTTATTCAAGTCAATCTGACGCCCCGCAGTCGTATCCGCCCCAGTATTGGAAGGATTGGCGGAGAGTATGATTGACAGGGGTTGGTTCTGTCCGGCAAGCCCTACAGCCACATCATTAAGTCCCTTTACCAGGTTGAGATTGTACACTCCGGAAGTCCCGTTGGCTTTCCACAGCGGCTGTTCCGTCCAAATTCCTATCTGGTTGATCATGCCTCCGGCGGCACGTTGCATGATTTCGAGTGCGTCCCAGTTTGCAGAACAGTCGGCAAACATCACATAGAGTTTTCCCGAACCGTTCAGATTGCCTGACATCCGGAAAAACTCACGGATATGGTAGGCAGGAATGCCATGCAGAAAATTGACGTTCATCTCCTCCTCACCGGTAGCCGCTACACGCTCGACAATACCGAAATCCTTAACGGCGGACTTGAATGTGGTGATGTAGCATACATCCCCCGGTTTGAGCTTCGTTTCATTGGTTTTGCCATACCCTTCCGTAAAGAGTGTGGACTGAAGGGAAATATCAAACAATAATCCCGTCACCTTCTCGTTGGAAGAACCGGTGTCGTAAGGGATATTGCCGTCCACATCCTTGATAAAGACATTGCCGAGTGCCATTATGGTTTTGTTTTAAGTTCGTTATAAAAAGGGTTTTTGTAAAGTACAGCCCCGCCTCTGACGGTTGCCGCCGTGTCCGGAGTGTAGGTCCCACCATGCCTGTCGATATACAGGGACGGATATGCAGGGAATTTTTCCAGAATAGTCAGTATATACGGGTCTGCCACCTCGTCCTCCGTATTCCCTGTCTTTTCAGCCGGGACGGGCCGTTTGTCTTCAACCGTAGCGGGTATTTTCTCGGACATTTCCGGTATTGCTTCCGCCGGAAGTTCCGGTGCGGCAACCTTGTTGCCTTCTTTTTGAGGTTCCTCCTCCGTATTTATTTTTTTTGCCATGCCAGTGGAATAAAAAAGGGGAACGGGGCTCTGACCTCCGCTCCCCGGGTGGATATTGAAAAATGAAGAAAGGTGTGTTATTCGCTCTTTTTGTAGGCGGTATGCACCACGATCTCTGCGGGACGGACAATGTTCACGTCCATTTTCATGCGCATCTGAAAAAAGAACAGTTCGGAGTTGGCCTGCAACCGGTCAATTTTCAGAATATCCGTATCGTTGGCATAATCCACCCCCATCCAAAGATTGGAGTCCATCCCGGTGGAAAACTCTCCGAGCACCATCGTATGTTCGGGAATTCCCACGATCGGGATAATCCTCTTGCCTTTAAAGCGATAGCGGTTGACCTCGGTGTTTTCGGAGTATTTGACCTGTTTGTCCGAGATGTATTGGTCATACGCGTCCCAGGCATCCCATCCGACCACAAAGGCCAAGGATGTCTTCTTGCGGATTTGTTTGGGACATTTTTTCCACATCGCATAAAGAGCCGCTTCCACTGCCGCACCGTCTGTCAGCTCGGTCGTTCCCGAAACGATACACTGTCCGCCGGCAACTACCTGTGTGTCCTTAGAACTTACATTGTCGAGGATGCGTTTAACAACACCGTCAAAATACTTCTCCTTGTTGGCGCCAATTTTTGTACAGCCTTCCGGTGCGGTAATTTTTGCTGCTGTATCTCCGCCACGTGCGGAGGTCCATATGGCATTACCGATGTACTCGTTCTTTTTGTCCATGAGCAGGCGAAGCATCGTGGCCTGGATTTTCGGGTCAAGTTCCCGGAATACAAGATTGCCCTCCGGCTGTGCGAAACGCCAGTACTTTTCATAGTCCCGGGGGTTGAACTCAAGGTAAACCATAAAATCAGAGGGCTCAAGATACCGTTCGGTGAACTGGTACTCGTTCGAGCCGTCATCCCCTTTGGAACCGTGAATGGGCTGTGGGGTTGGCACATTGTCCTGAATGATATTGCCCAGCTTGATGGCAGGGAGTGTATAACGGTGCTGGATGCCAGTCTTGATATGGATCAGTCCTTCACGAACCGTATCATTACCCTGCACGGTATAGGTCAGCAGGTCCTCAAGAACCTCACCACTATATCCATTTTGAAGAAAATTTACTGTATCGGCCATTGTCGTTTTAAGTTTTTCCGTTGGAATGTGAAACTTGGCCGACTGGCGGATACTTGTGTTTCCGCGCGAGGCCCTGCGGCCTCCGGCATGTCAATTAAGATCGGATGTCTGCCTGTCAGAGTTTACGGAACTTGAAATCCGCGCCGACCACCTCGGCCACCTTCTCGGCCATCATCTGCTCGGCCGTCCTGCTCGCCTCCGCCGTGGCCTGGATGTTGGCCGGATCATTGGCGATTTCTTTGGAGATGATCTCACGCGCGGGGATGGAACCCAGTGTTTTTTCCGCCAACTCGAAGTTGGCCTCCGCCATCTCCACCCATTGCGCTTTTGCCTCACGGTCAATCTTGCCTTCGCCAATGGCGTTCTCCACCAGCGTTTCGATGCGGGATGTCCTCTCGTCCTTCTCCTTTTGTTCGTAAGTGGAGAGACGCGCCGTGGCAGCGGACAGATCCTTCTGCAAGTTCCGGATTGCAGCATCCTTGCCGGCAATGACCGTTTGTGCGTCACTCAGGGCTTTCTGTACCTCATTGTATTTAGGTTCCATGGCTGCCAGTTCGGAGATACGGGCCATCACGTCCTTGACTTCTCTGTCCTTCATGCCCAGCGAGGCGGCAATCGCCCCATATTCAAAACCTTGTGTCTTGTTTTCGTTTGTCATATCGTTTTCTGTTTCTGTAAGAGTAGGAAAAATATCCTCAAAAGGTTTATTCCCCTTACTGACACGGTCCATCAACTCCTGAATGGCCGCCATGTCCGCCAGTCCGGCGATCTCGTCATGTACTTTGCGACAGAGCTGCCTCGATGTACGAATAACGTTCTCTGATGGAATGATGCCCGCTTTTACGGCAGCCTGCGCATCAAAATAAGTCCCGTCCTTGCCGGCCTGCCCGTCCATAATGGCGCGCACATGCTCCTTATTCAAACCGAATCTTTTTCGATAAATCGTTTCTATCTGCCAGGTGAAAGCCAACAGCATGTCCGAAGGCTCCTCCCCGTCATTGTCCGGCAGTATAGGATTATGGATCATTAAAATGGCGTAGTCCCTCATAAGGGAACGTTTGCCCGCAGCCCAGATAACGGAAGCCATTGACGCCGCCACACCCTCGATGACACATTCGGTGTCCACTTTGGCATTGGCGATGGTGGAATAAGTGGACATGCCGTAAAGGACACTGCCACCTTCCGAATTGATTAACACGCGGATACAGGAGGGACGGATAATATTTTCAAGAAAGTCGAACTCGTCATTGAACTGGGAGGTGGTTTCTTCCGTTATGCGGCCGAAGAAACGGATAACGGAAGGTTCACCCGTTTTTGCTTCACCCACCACATATTGCAATTCTTCTGTACTCATGTTTTTCTTTTTATGGAAGAGTAGGCGTCAAGCAAGATTATGGGTTGAAAACAGTACCGGACAGGCTGTTCCATCTGCACTCCACGTAACTTTAAGATCATTTTATAAGACATTGGGATATGGCAGCGGGACTTACCTTCCGGAATAATGACATTTAATCGAAAAATGACCATGCATTACTTGAACAGACTAAGTGCCGGGCTACCCCTTCGGATATCCATATCGTGAATGTGCAAAGCCCCAACCATCAAATGCCGGAAATGTCATCCTTGTTTCCGTCATGTACGTCTGTTTCCACCGCCCGACTGAATCCGGTCACCTTATCATAGCCCGGTTCAGGGTGATAGCCGTGCCCGCCGCCGTCATGCTGCGGCGCATCGCCATGCTGCGTGAAAGGCGGCATGACCAGATAGCGTCTTATCCAATCCCTGTATTTCCATGCGGAAGACTCCCGGAACCATACCTCATAGTCCACCCAATACGCCTGGAGCATATTGGTGGTTGTCGGCATGTCAAAATAGGTCAGGTTACACCGTTCATTAAGGGCGGATTCCCTGTTCTTGGCATCCTGAATGGCCACGTTCAGCCTCTGGAATACGATGAATGACTCGCACTCCCTATCCTCGTCCCCGTTGTTGAGCGTATTAAGAATGAAGCGTACACGCATGGTGGCGCGTCCTTCGCCGATTCTCTGCTGTTGCACCAGGTACCTCACGTTGACGAAATGGATAAAGACGGCCGGAAAAAGGGTCTCATATTCCGTGTTTTCCCCACGTACGATACGGGCGAACTGTCCGTTGTCAATGGCTATAGTCTTGAAAAAGGGAGGTGAGAGCGGATCGTCCGGATCCTCCCTTATGGTCTGTATGGCCCGCTTCACCGCCTGATACATGTTCACAAACGGATTTTCAGACACTTCTTCCGGCAGGCTTTCCTGCACGGGAGCCGGTTGATGCGGTTGCCTTACGGAATGCTTGTCCTTTATCATACGCCCGGAAATCCTTTAAAAATCATATCCATAAAGTTATCAGCGATGTAATCCTCTATCTTCGGGGAGAAACCGATGAACTGGCGGTGTACGGGACGCCGTGCAGAATGCTGGTTCACAGTGTACAGGCCAAATTTCGGGTCGGTATTGTGTACGGCGGCATAATGCCCGTAGCGGTTCTTGCTACGTCCCCGTTTGCCTTTGACCGGAATGCTCTTCTCGGTAGTCCATATTGAGTAGCGGGCCCCTTTACGGAATATCCAACTACCGTCGCTGCGCCGCCCCCTGATATCGGTCCTGTCCGCTTCTCCCTTGATACCTGCGGCAAGAGCTCCCGTGTCATTCATGACCGGATGTGTAAACTTCCGCCCCCAACGGGAGGTACGTGGCGTCCATGTGCCGCCGCAGAAACCTCCCGAGGGAAAGGAGGCAAGAAATTGCCGCCGGCTGTACTGTCCGGCCTCGGTGGCAAAATCAAACGTGTTACCCGCCAGACGGCTGGGCAGGAACGGATCCCAGCCTCCCTTTTCCCTTTCCCTCACCCAATGGGCGCAAAATTCATCGAGTGTTATCTTTTGCATGAAATTTTTCTTTTATCCGTTTTACAATTTTAGTCATGTGCTCCGGCAGCGGCATGTCGAAATAGCGGTGTGCCCTGGAAAAAATGCGTCCGCCCGTGGCCAGGCTCTCCCAGAAGACAGGATCAATCCTCTTCCTGCAATTTTCCGGAACGGGCAGTGCAGCCCGTACTGCGGCGAACCCGTCCGCTACCAGATAGCAACGGCATCCCCACTCAATGGGCGGTATCAACTCCGGCGGGAATTCCGACTTACGGTACGAGAGTCCCTCGAGGGACAGATGCCACGCCCGTACCCGTTCGTCTCCCTGCGTCACATAGGTCAGCACCGTGTCCGTATCCACTGTGAGCCACCATGCCGCCATCGAAGCGGCGAAAAGCACCTGGCTGTTCTCTCTCTCCGCATAAATAAAGTTATACCGGTGACATATCTCTCCGTATGCCTCCATATCCCGCTCATCCACTGTTTCAGGCATATCCTTGAACATCGCATACTCTTCGGCCGCCGCAAAATCAACCAGGTTGTCTATGGCAGCGATGAGAATATCACGCTGCAGCCGCTCTCTCTCCGTCGTAAAGTCATTATGGTTTCTCAGAATCTCCAATGCATGGTCCAGGTCAATACGTAAACCTGTCAACGCTCTGTCTATCAAGAAAGAAGCACGCAAAGTGATGATATCCTCCATAATATCAAGACGTTCGGCACTGTTTTCGTAGTGGAGAATGAACCTGCGGAATGCCTCAAATATGACACGGTACTCCTTTTCCGTACCGGATTCCTGAGAAGCGGACGCCCTGACAGCTCCATATGGAACACCGTTTGGGAACGGAAGCCGGGCCATCACTCCGTTCCCCGCAAAAAATTTTCAACCTTACTCCCCCGAGGATGCCCGTAACGCCGGAAATACTCTTCGTCTGACATGATACCACGGTCGTTATGGCCGGGAATGTACCGGCCGCCATCCGCTTCAAGCCCCATAGCCGGGATGGCATTAAGCTGCCTGCCCACATTGATTCCGAACTCCTTCTCGATTTCGTCAGCCGCGACCTCGTATTTTTCAGTAATGAGCGAATAGAGCCTGATACGGTCCTCGTTATTCATCTCTATCCGGTTTGAATACCTGAATTCCAGTCCTGCAGGAATATATCCGATGGCTACCAGCCGGGGGATTATCTCCTCATTCATGACATTCTCGATATATCTGCGGTAAACCTCGATACGGTCACGGAAAATGTCCTGATGCGCCTTGGTCGAACCCACATACGACTGCATTCCTCCGGCCATGGACTCGGAGCCGAGCACAAGGTTGGCAACCTCCTTGTTGACAAAGTCAATCAGTCCGGTATATATCTTTTCCGAATTGGACATGGTGAAGGTCTTGATGTCCACCTCATCCTCGATGCCGGTGACCACGACCTTGTTCTGTGCCGCATTGGCTATTTCACCGGCCAGCCGTTTGCGGTCGGCATTGCTCTCACTGACCGTCTTTCCATGAATGATCGGTTGTCCGTAGGTGTGGGAGAAGTTAACATAATTGGCCACCGTGAACTTTTTGGCGAGTATCAATGGCGTTGTGGCAGAAAAAAGCCCAAGGTCCCCCGACGTCACCAGCACATAACAACGGTGGTAGGCCGGATTGCGCAAATCCCAATGCGGCTCCCATAGCCCCTGCCTTTTCAATACGACTCTCTGGTCCGGCAGTACATTGCGCCGTTCGATGATGTTGACTTCCGCCAGCCTGCCTGTTCCGGAATCAACATACGGCATGATTTCGAGTAAAGTATACCCGTAAAGCTTGGCTTCCACGATACCCTTGATTATCTTGTCAAATTGCGAGCCCTGTATCTTTTGCGAGTTCACCACGTCTTTGGTATATTTCCCTTTCCCGTTCACATGCGCAAGCATATAACGGTCACCAAGTATCTGACTCTCCAAAGTCTCGACCACCGACCGTATATGCGCATCCTGTTGCAGGCAGGCCTCGTATAAGTCAATGAGCCTGGCACGGTCATCAAGGATGTATCCTGAACTTATATCCTGGCGGCATGAACGGTAGCGGTTGTTGCGTTCGATTTCGCGGACATACTCCTGAATGGTTTTCTTGGAGGTCCTGAATATGCTCTCCAAAAGCTCCCCGTTGAATGAATTGTCCGATGTCACCATATTTTTTTGCTTTTTTACCTAAAGAGTAGAGCGCAGGCAGGAGAGAAGTTTTGTACAAAAAAAAGTATATGAAAAACAAGCTTCTTAATGCTTGATTTGCAAAACGAAATAACACAACCAAATATATAGATATTTCGATTTAAATTTTATGTAAACTGCTTATTATCAACGACAATTAATTGAATGAAAACAAAAAAACAGTCTTGTTTTTTTGTGATATTTCACCATAAAAAGATATATATTTGCACAATGTTGAATACAAAATTGAAAACAAAGGAAAAAAGAACATGAAAGAAGAAAAGATTTCCTGCCGGACAGTCCGGTACAGGGAATTCCCCGATTTGCTTTTTGGAACGTCACAGGAGGACGGACCGGTCTATTTCGACGCAACACATTTTATCCGGGTCCGAGGAGACGCATGCCGGCACAACGTCCGTGACTTCCGCGCCTCTTTCCATCATTGGATAACAGCGCTGACGGATGTTTACGGAATAGACAAGGAGAATATGATTATCCGTGACGAGGCGTCGGGACATCTGTTAATTGATGAATGTCTGGCTCTATTATTTGTCGTTTACATCGATCCTGCATTCGGTGCCTACCTTCTGGAGCGCATGTCCGAATTGCTGTCCGGTGGATTTACCGTTTCAGACACTTGGCTGGTACAGACTGCCTGCCTTAGATTTACAAAGGAGGAATTAACGCAAATATTAGGACAACATGAGACGTAGTACATTTAAACGGCCGAAAATGGTGCTCATTTTCAACGGGGCACAGGTTCTTGTCGCCATTACGCGCTCGTTGCATAGTGCGGCGGAACTGACAAAAGGCAACTTGCAGGCCATTTCATTTTGTTGCACGGGCAAGTACGTATGCAGCGGAGGGCTCTATTTCAGACATCTGCATCCGGATGTCGAGATCGAACTGTCCGACCTTGGCACGCTGATGCTGAAGGATTATGATGCCCTTTGCGGTGAAAAACGTACATACTATCCGGTACGCAAAATGGCCCACAAGCGGGCCTTGCTTGAAAATAAACATAAATCTGACAACAGGAAGAAAGGAGGAAATGACAATGAGAGAGAATAGGAACATTCCGTTTCGGGACTGGAACATACGGGTTTCCCGAGACCACAGCGGCCATCTGCACATCTGTGCCATGGACGTATGTAACATACTTAAACGTAGCGAGCTGCTTGAAGACGGGGCTATCGCCCGCATCTGCCCGACGGCATTGAGGATCAGTTTCCGGAAGAACGGACGGGAGCAGTGGAGTTTCCGGCCCGTTGATATGCGCAGGCTTTTGCGTATGGTGTGCAAGGAGACTATTATACCCCGCGACATGCTCGACGAATTGGAGGCATGGGGCAACCAACTTCTGGAACAGGAGTCTGATGATCGGCACGCCGCAGCCCGGAATGACATAATCCTTCATTTCAAGGAAGGGTTTCCTGTCACATTCCGGCGCATCGGCGACAAACTGATGATCAACGCCACACAGATCACGATGCATTTCGGGAAGATACCATCCGAGTGGCTCCGCATTGCCTCTACAGATATGCTCCGCAGGGAGTTGGCGGGTAACGGACGTACCGGAAAGTATGAGTCGCAAATCTTCACCACGCGTGGACGTGGGCATGGAGCGACCTGGCTGGAATCCCCCCTTGTCATACCGTTGGCCCGGTGGGTCGCACCGGAAGACCTGTCCCTGGCGGAATGGTGTGGTGAAGCTATTGAAAAACTGTCCATGAGACGCCCGACGCCCGCCATTCGTGAACATCCGAAGCCGGCGCCACCCAATATGCCTTGTCTGGATTGTCCTATGCCACAAGACATGGAGGGGGCAAAGGAACTGATCCGGGAACTACGGAAAGTGGTGCGCGACTCCATGCCCAAAATTGTCTTCTACGAGGAGTTCATCGAGAACAGGGAGTGGTTCAAGAGTACACGTATCGCCGACGAGCTCGGTATCTCCCCGCGACAGCTGCATCAGTTTCTTGCCGAGGAAGGAATCTGCAAGTACGAAAAACGGCAGTGGGTGGTCTTCCCCTCCTGCCGGGCATGGCAATGTGATGTCCCCTACACATGGGAGAACAGCCGGGGAAAGGTATATACCTTCGGTTCGACAAAACGTTGGACGCAGGCTGGCCGTGAATGCATCATAGAGTTATGGCGGAAAAAGAATCCGGAATACCATTTACCGGGTGCATAACGATGGAGACAGCATTACAGCGGATAATCCGCAAGACAGGAAGGACTCCGGTGGAATGCCGCTGTCCGCTATGCCGGCAGCAATGCCGCACCCCGTGTCTTGGTACGCCGGAAGATGTACATTTTTCCGGGACGGCTTATACGGGCTGCACTCCGTCGGATTCAAACCTACGGTAGGAAAACCGTCATACACACCATCACAAAGGAGAACCTGAAATCCAGCCAATCACTCTCCTGGAACGAGGCCGGGGAGTGGGGCTGGACGAACGGAATGCCGGTACGATACGGGAGACCTGCCAGCTGATGGAGAAATAGTCAGGAGACGGCTCCGTGAATGATGCAAAGATATAACCCGTTAATTCCTCCGCGCCGATTTCATGGAGCCGTCTTTTATCAATTCATATCAATTGAAAACAATTTGCACCAGTCATGGCTATCCTTACCATGAAACCAAATAAAAGCAATGATATGGAATTAAAAAGCAGAATGACCGTCGAAGAGATGGCGGCACACCTGAGGGAACATACCGGCAAGTTCGCCAACCGGGTTTCCGTGGGACGTTATGCCAGGAAACTGGGTTACTCCGTGTATAAACCGATGCGAAACGGCAAAATATGCCACTTCTATGTCAATCCCGCAATAAGGGATGATGAAACGGGAAATTCACAAACGGACGTGTCCGGGAAATAGCGCGCCATGAAAGGGAATAATGAAAAAAAAACGGCCGTGATACCGTTTCTGAAATGCTTCAGCGGACTGCTGGGAGCGTTTTCACCGGAAGAGGTCATATTCATGGTGTACATGGCGGAACGCACGCGTCTGCGGGAGAAGGGATATGATACTTTGCGTAGCAAACGATATCATATGGAGAGTATGGAGATCGGTTCGCGCCTTTTTGATAAATGCGTGAAGAAGGCAACATGCATGGGGTTGCTTAAACGGGTTCCGCTTGGCGGAATGTATGACTATCTCTGGGATATGTGCGCTTATGACAGACTCGTGAAAATACTGGCGGAACTGAAAACATCCTTTTGTACCAAGGCATTCTGCCGGCAGGTGTTTGATGTGGAAAAAAGAACTGTGATGTCCGTCTCTGACAAGGAGGTTTACCGCTGGAAGGAGAACGGACAAAAGCACGGAACATGTCCGCCCTGAAAAGAGGCACATGGAAGAATAACAGACGGTATCATTGCATTGCCGTCTGTTTTTTTATGTCCGTATCCATATGCGACAAACAACAGATGTCAATTTGAAACAAAATATGGCGCCAGGGAGAGAAGCCCCGGACGCCCCGTTTTTTTACCTTGAAGATGATACAAATGTACCGGATGACTGAGACGAGGGGTGTTACAAATGTAGCAACAATACTATAAGCAGTATTATACAAGAAGAAGATGGTAGATGTACTTTTTTCTTTGGAGCAAAGAAAAAAGATACCAAAAAAGAAACAAATGGATGTCAGACGGCATCGCCGTCTGTTTTTGTTTTTATAAGGGAAAGAACCAAAAAAAGAAAGGGCTGCTCCCCCTTCAGATTCCTAAAGGAGAGAACGATAAAATAATATTCTACCCCTGCTGTCGTGCTTATCGCCTGACATCCTTGCCCCGGTTCAGCTTGACGATGGAACGCACACAGTCACACACCAGTTCGGCATCCTTACGCTCCCTGAAATAGTTGCCGCATTCCAGGCGCTTTCTGTCTGACGGCCGGCTGCTGTCCCTGCATTCACAAATTTCCAGGACATCATTCAGGTAATAGTATTTCCCGCCACGGTTAATACGTATTTCCAGCGGTTCAAGGCGTTTCAGCCGTCCGTTCCACACAATCCCTTCCCGGTGCAGCGCATCGGCAAACCGGCTGCGGGCACTGGTTCCTATCGGGGTAATCTGCCAATTCTCCGCAACGCCGATTTCCTCATGCAGCGAATGACGCAGGGTACCGTCCTCCTCCATCAGGCAATACAGCACAAGATTTCCTTTCCTGTCGATCTCCTTGAACGCCCCCAATATGACATGCCCGTCCAAAAGACTCACTTTCACCTGCTGCCCGTCTTTGGGTATGTACATGGATTCCGACAATGCGCCTTTGCGCCTGTCCCATACCAGATGCCGTTTGTTCAACAGACGCTGTACCGCAATCTTCTGTTCCATATCCGCTTCCCGGCAATCTTTCAGGGGCATTACGACATCGTCCGTAAGAAGCTGTCTGTCCGCTGTCACCCTGACCGGGACTGAAATACACTCGCCGGAAACATCCCCCACAAGCCCCGTCTCCAATGTTGCCTCATTGAACACGACCACCCCCTTGCTTATGCAGAGTTTGCCCGGAATATTCCTGATATCCTTTCTACGATATGGTTTCATTATTCATCCTTTTCTTCGCTTCCTTCCTGTAACATTCAAAAGCCATATTTTATACATAAGAGAAAAATTATGGCAAATATACACAAATCCATCAAAAAAGACAGGCGTTTAAATACCAATTATCAAGATTCTTATACAAAAACACAAAAAACATACAAAAAAGTCAAAACTCATACACATGCATTACTGTATATATTCTATATGGTTAATAAATAGGCTGTTACATTGTAATCCTTACCGATGGGAATCCCTTTTTAACATGCTGTTTTACAGGATTCAACAAGCCGTTTCTTATCGGTACAATTAAGAATATACACCAAGAGCCGGAGTACTTTGGCACTATATATTTATGCCTCCATTTCCGATATTCCCCAAAACCGGCCTTACCCGCAAGAAACGAAAGTCTTCTGAAAGTCTGTATATCCATGAAAACCGGAAGTATTTGTATCTGTGGCTTGGCATGTCTTATAAATACCTGAATAACAGTTATGGTTGTATTTAAATCCGCTGCAAGTCCATGTCCCGTTACTATATATTTTTTGACGTCTACTTACAATTTTATGACATGGCCCCATATTGGGTCGTTTTAGAAAACGGGATTTGGAAAAATGCCCCGAGGATAGAAATCGAATCCGCACCTTGGAGTACACCCACCCGTTTCTTTTTAAAATTGTTACTATATTGATTTACAATAAGTTATTTGTTTTACTTTTATATAAAGTAAGCCTAAAAACGTCTTTTTTATTATCTTTACTTACAAATTGAAAGCGAAAAAAACTTTTCAGTCCTATTTTATCCGTTTTAAGTAGATAATAGTCTGATAATCAATAAACCAAACAAATTTTGATTTTATACATACATTGAAACGGGGCTTTTTTGATTTTTGCAAAGGAAAAAATTTTTTTCAAAGAAAATCACTTTTTATATTTGTTTGATATTCAATTACTTATAAACCTTCCCCGCGTGCGTGCGTTCCATATTCGCAAAAGGGTTGTTTTTGAAACAATCAAAAAAAATTTCTCAAAAAGTTTTGCAGTTCTGAAAAACGGTTTTATAATAGTCATGTACTCGAAAGCCAAACAAACGGCAAACAAGTACGGAGAAAAAAGAATAAAAAAATAGATAGTAAAAAAAAAGATTTAAGAAACAGACAGACCAAACCGCCAAGAGCGAGAAACAAAAAGCCTTTTTTGTGGGAAACCTATTTTTGAGGCTTGGAAAATCAAAAATTCGCTTGTTCGCTTTGGAGCGATTAAATAGGGTGTTAAATAACCACACCGAGCAAGACTACAAACCAATGTAGCAAGTTGGAACGGCTAAAAACGTGTTTTTAGACCGCATACACAAAGCACGCAAATTTGGAAGTGCAAGTTGTATGAAAAAGGACGTGTAAGAATAATGCCATAATTGCGCCCAGTGCGCTCGGAATAAAATGCACGGTAACGGTAAAAACTATCCGTATAGGGGACGCCGGTAAATGTATATGCCAATGCTATGCGCAATATCCGGCTCGGCAGAACGCCTAAATGCCTCACCTTAAAGTTATCTGCCGGATTGGAAAAGATCCGGGACGTGCCAAAGAAACGTCTTGTCGAAATTGGAGTAAGCGAGCGTTTGCCATGATGCGAAGTTACAGGAATTTGTCATTTAACATTGCAAATATAGTATTTTTTTGCGAGCAAACTATAGGGCACGTTAAGAAAGTTGCGGAAATGAATTAAAACCCGCGCATGTAGGGTGAAATACATGGGCGGGGTATGGGCACGTGGCAATGGCTGCCACATTTCGCAGCAATGTGAGATTTCCGGTTCGATTCCGGAAGTGCTCGCAATACGCACTTTTGCGTAGTAACTAATACTTTATCATTATGGCAACAAGCAGATTAAATTCAGAACAGTTTGTAAATTTGGTGAACGGGTTGAAAGGTGTGATCCTTGTGTACAAAAGTACAGACCGTGACGGCAATGAAAAAGAAACTGCCCAACAGTTCTTCGGTGCGGATTATGAACCGAAAGACAAGACGCAGGATGAAATTTTCCGTGTGTGGAAAAATGTGGTGATGACTTTCTGGGCTGTCAAAGCCGAAGAAATCAAATTGCGTGAGGCGAACGACGGCATCCGCTCGAAACTCCGTGCCGCAACTCCGTGTGCCGTCATCTTCCGCACCGAAAAGGGTGAAACGGTGAAACGCTTTGAGTTGGAAGAGTCCGTATGGGCAAAAATCGGTCTTGTACCGACCAAAAAGGACTTTGAACGCACGGCACGTGACTACAAGAAAGCTATCCACGCCGCCGCAAAAGCGTCCTTTGATGCGCTTGGTTTCCGTGTGGCGCTGCCAAGAGAAGCGGAACAACCGGTACCACAACCTGCCGAAGTCCCGGCAGCAGTGACCGTAGAAACGACTGCCGGAACCGTGGCGGAACAGGCGGGCGCCAAAAGCAAGGGCAAAGGCAGAAACGCAGGCAGAAACAAAGCAACCGAACAACCGGCTGCCGGACAGTCCCAAGAACAGCCTGCTGAAGTAACCGCTGAAACAACCGCCGGATCTGTTTCCGAACAGGCGGCAGGACAACAACCTGCCACTGATATGAAAACTGCCGCCTGATTCATTGGAATTTCCAGTGAATTGCAGGTAACATGCCCGCATTGTATGGCAGTGTGCCGACTTTGCGGGCTTTTTCCGTCCAACTGTCTACATATCACTGTATGCCAATGGTATATCCTGCAACAAAGTGGTTTGTGAGAGTAAAGATGTTGCTATTTGCCGTATTACCGCCATTGTTATGCAGCGTGGCACATCCGGGCAAACACTTACGGGCAAAATGCCGCCATCAGCATAACTCCCGTTTTACAGGGAGATGCCAGATTAAATTCACGGGTGCTTCAGGTCTTGGCTGAAAACGGGTTCGATTCCCGTACACCCACACTTCCTATTTAACTTCCACAATTTACTTCTTTGCGTCGTGAGATGCCGTTCCCACCCCCGACATAACACGGTTGACGTAGTGCAGCAGGGCTGCCTTCAAATCACCCTTCACTGGGTGAGCTACGTCCCGCTGTTATCCCCAGTTTGGAACGTGAGGTAAAAGGAAACACTGAAAACAGATAACTTATAATATATTTCAACATGGTAGAGATATTCTCCACAGACCGTACCATGAGTCTGGGCTGCTTTGTAAATTTCAAGGCTGCCAAAGGTACACTCAGCGGGCTTGCCGATGCCGGGATACTCAGCGAAAAACCGGCTGTCATGGTGTGCAGCTACAAGAATGACGAACCTCAACAGGAATATGTCGCAACTTATTCCGGCGGGAAATGGCATACGCCACGGATACCCAAAGTTCCCCATGCCGTCGAAAACAGGACAAAAAGACGCCACAGGAAACGTTTGCGCAAAGAATACCTGACTCCGGAACACTGCTTCCGTGAAGGGTTTCCTGACTGGATGAACAGGTCATACCCGGTATATGCCGACAATCTCAGAAGTTGCAACCGGAAATGCCGGATACATGCGGTATAATGCAATAATCAAAACAAGACATAATGAGAACATTAGCAGATGTAAAAAGAAAAATGGAACTCGGTTCCAACTGGCACTGCGTCAGGCTGTCCGGAGGCAACGAGGATATGGGCGTACGTGAGGTCGGCAAAGTACAGGGCAATGCCGTGGCTTTCCTCAGCGGCGGGAAACTCTCGTGGCTCTGGTGGCCAAAAGCAAAGGACGTGCAGGTACAAGGCAACTCGTTTACCATATTCCGAAATGGAAAACCGGCACTTCGGTACACCCTTGTGGAACAGGCGCCACAGACAGTCAGTACAAAATAATATGAATTAATAACAACCATGGGGGCGGAATGCCCCTATGCTTTTACAAACAGGAGAAAAAAAAGAATGGCAAAAATAACGGAAAAACAAACAGGAGAACCATGGGAACAAACAACTTATCGACCCACCGGCGTGGTGTGATCCTGCGCGGTATCTGCGGCGGAGCCGCATTGAAAGACAAGTCACCGCAGATTTCAGAAGACAATACTGTCATAACCTGTGGTACGGAACTCAGTATCTGGGATATCTGTGTCATATCGAGCGATGCCGAAGCCTTTGGGCTGCAGGTCAAGTTCGGTTATGACGGACATACGAGAATCACTTTCACCCCTAAAGAACAACCGGAATGAAATCATATTATTACATGGATTGCCTGTACCGTGAAATCTTCCTTGAAGAGGAGGATATTCAGGCCGTGCCGGAATCAGGCAGGGCAGACGAAGCCTGTTCTGCCATTGCCGGGAAGCCGTATGTCGTGGAGCAGTTCATGGCGGACTCTTTTCGGACCCTCAAAGACGCGGTCAGCCGCCTGTGCGATTCCCCCGATGTTAAAAGCCGCCACGACGCTCTGATGTATATCGTGTGGAGGGTGGCACTGGACATTAAGGAGTGGCGGACTCTGAGCCATAGCGAAGCCGCCGTCAAGGTAACCTGTGAGGACGGTTTCGTGTGGCTGCTTGTATCAGCGGAAAATGCCCGGAAGCTATGGGAGGCAGACGTATTCTCCCTGTACAGGCTTTATGCCGATGATTCGGAATCCCTGATCGAAAGCGAGGCGGATTTGGAATCGACCATCAAGGGCGGATACCAGATAGGTATTGAAGTGGGGTTCGCCTCTGTAATGGACCATGCCGCCCGGATGAAGCAACAATAAAAATCGGAAACAATCAAATAACGAAATCAAGAAGAAAGGTATGGAAACAACATTATTGACAAAGGAAAATGCCCACCGTGTGACCATGGTGCGGCGTGTGGATGCCCCGGAAAGCGAGCCGGTGGCGTTTCTTTTCAGGGGAAAGAGACACGGGTATTGCAGCTATTCCCACCTTGTCGGGAAGCCGGGCGGGGAAGAAATCCTCACCCCGGCGAATTTCAAGGACTGGGAGGTTGTGGAAGTGGCGCATCCGGGTTATCTGGAAGAATACTTCCGCCGGGCGTGCGACTCCTATAATCTCACCTCGTTCTCACCCGAAGAGCGGGGCGAAACGGACATCGCCTCGCACGAAAAGGAACTGCACGAGGATTTGCAGTCTATGCCCGAACAGCAGCGGGAACGTTACATGGAAAACTACAAACGCTATTTCTCGGCAATGATTGCCGCCAACAGCCGCTGTGCCAGCGCGATGATCACGGGACCTGCGAGATTTAACACCGCCCGTAACGAAAAGGCCTGCAACAGCCACAACAAGAGTGTTACGGCATTCAGAGAGTGGCGCGAACGTGCCCTCGAAGCGATACGCAAGGCCCTCGAAGCCGCCAAGCCCGAAGAACGGCGTGCCGAAGAGGAATGGCAGAGGGTCAAAGCTGACATCGACGACACGGCCGCCACCATCCGTGGCATTGATACGGGCACATCACGCGGTTATAGCCGCTCCCTTTTCGTCAGCAATCTTGCCGGACGGCTCTCCACATATGCCAACCATGGCAATGTCGAAATGATCGACCGTGCCGTCGCCCGCCTCCGCGAGTGGAACGGCAAGGGCGGGAAACCCGTCGTCACGGAGCGTCATTCCATCTTCAAATACCCCGAGATTGCCCGCAAGGTGCGGGAGAAACAGCAGGAACAGGCCGGCCGTGAGAACCGTGAAATACCGTTTGACGGCGGCAGACTGGTATGGAATTACGGGGAGAACCGACTGCAGATACTTTTCGACGGGAAACCGGACGAACAGACCCGGACACTGTTGAAAAAGACCGCATTCAAATGGGCGCCGAGCCACCAGGCATGGCAGCGGCAACTGACACTGGCGGCAGAATCCGCCGCACGGCACGTATTGCGTATCGACTTCTAACATACCGGCATCATGAAATACATCATAGATTCACGTTATTTCGACGGAACATGCCTCACGTCGATGTCGGATGACATGCACAGCGACTACGGCGGCGAGACGCTGGAAGCACTGCGCGAAAGGGAGAAGAATCCGTACCTGGTCGCTGTATCACCGGTACGCATGACACTGCTTGTGAAGCGTTATACCCGGGCACTTTGCAAGCCTTTCCATGAAATTACGGAGGAACGTTATTACGAACTGCTGGAATGCCTGCCTCCGGCCCGCATGCAGAGCGACTGGTTCTTTGTCGGGGAACCGTATTACCGAAACCTGTACGCGCTCTGTTTCGAGTCGGACGGCAGGTATTTCCGAGCGGAACGTCCCATACGTCTTTCCAATGCGGAAATCTACCGCCAGATTCGGGAACACATGGAGAAAGTAAACCTGCATCCCGCTATCGTCAAGAAGGCTTCCTTTGTCAAATATGTCAATTGGTACAAAAAGACGGTCACCTACATACCGTACTATTTCGAGTATGGAGGTAAAATATATTTCCTGAAGAACCTCGCCACTCGGACGGGATCCGAATTTGGCGACCGCCGGGAACGGAACGAGATGGCGGCATTGCTGAGGAACCTGCGCGGAAACCGCTACGAATACTGCACTTTCTACTCCCAAAAGAAGGACATCTTCGAGTTTTTTGACTGGCTACGGAAGAACAAATACACGCTGGAAATCCAGGGCGACTTGTTCGACTTTGCGGATGACCGCTCCCACGTGGACTTTCACGGCAATGTATGCGAGTATTCGGCCGTGTTCCATTACCGCATCTATTCACGCGAGCTTTTTGGCCATATCATTAACCAACTGCGCACCGTGAAACGGTATCACGCGTGGCATAAAAGGAGGGAAATACGATGAAAATCTCAAATGAACCTACCCCATACCTCCTGCTCAAGGCAGGAACTGACAGTGCATGGGATTGCTGCGACTTTGCAATCGTGTACCTGTCAAAAGAGTGGAGACAGACACAGTCCGGCAGGCTGGAAGCCGTCAAGCCATTCAAGGATGACATCAGTTTCCAGTCTTTGAACTTTTATGACATATCGGTTGGTTTTTACCAGCCGGACGAGGACGGGATACTGGGCAGCGAGGACTTGCCGGAAGACAATAACTGGTGCTTCGTGGAACTGACCGAAACGGAACTGGAAAGGTTGGTTCCGCCGGACAATGTGCTGGTCAGCCATATCTTGGCGGTATTTGCAAACGGGGAAGCCAGATACCGGGCGTACGGCAAACATACCGAGGAGCGATTCTGGACTGAAAAATTTCCTTTGCAACAGATTTTGGATATACTGGCGAGTCATGAATCTTAAAATTTCAAAGCAACTATGACAGAAATCATCAAAACGGACGGAACACGCCAACCCGTGCAGCCAGCCAATGGCTCAGACTTCACGCTGGAGGAGATGCAGGCGATTGTCGGCGGCTACATCGAACTGGTGGAACTGGACGGGAACACGACAATGGTCGTCAACGAGGAAGGCAAACTTATCCCTCTGTCCCTCAATCTTGAAGCGAGCAGGATATTCCGTGCTCATCACCCGACATCGAAAGACTTCATCGTCGGGGACGTACTTGTGTGCAATAACAATCAAATCAGATAAAAATTATGGATAAAGAAAAAGCAAAAGCGCTCAGCGAAATCCTCGCGCGCTACAAAGAATTACAAGAGAATGACAGTGTAAACCTGATCGAATTTCATACCGCTGACGGGC